>JAKLLJ010000006.1 GCA_023150215.1 Thauera sp.
GTTGTTGATACCCGAGCCGAAGAACACCGGGCTCTGCTTGCCGGCGAGGAAGTCGTCGAGGTCGAAGGGCGGCGAGGCACCGTCGATCAGCTCGACGTCCTCGCGCAGCTGGCCGACCTCCATCGGGAAGCGCTTGTCGAGCTCAGGGTTGTCCAGACCCTTGATGATCTCGCCGTCGCTGCGCCGCTCCTCGCCCGGGGTGAAGGTCAGCACCTGTTGCTGCAGCAGGTGATACACGCCGCGGAAGGCCTTGCCCATGCCGAGCGGCCAGGTCACCGGCGCGCAGGTGATCTTGAGCACGTCCTCGATCTCGGCGAGCAGCTCGAAGGGCTCGCGCACCTCGCGGTCGAGCTTGTTCACGAAGGTGATGATCGGCGTGTTGCGCAGGCGGCACACGTTGAGCAGCTTGATGGTCTGCGCCTCCACGCCCTTGGCGGCGTCGATCACCATCACCGCGGCGTCCACCGCGGTCAGCACGCGGTAGGTGTCTTCGGAGAAATCCTCGTGGCCCGGGGTGTCGAGCAGGTTGATGGTGTGCCCCTGGTACTCGAACTGCATCACCGAGCTGGTCACCGAGATGCCGCGCTGCTTTTCCACCTCCATCCAGTCGGATGTCGCGTGGCGGGCGGACTTGCGCGCCTTGACCGTGCCGGCGAGCTGGATCGCGCCGCCGAACAGCAGCAGCTTTTCGGTGAGCGTGGTCTTGCCCGCGTCTGGGTGGGAGATGATGGCGAAGGTGCGGCGCTTCTCGACGTCGCGCAGCAACTCGGGCGGGTAGGGCGTGGTGGTCATCAGGGCTCGTCGGCAAAAAGAAAACCGCCCACCCGGTATCGGGCGCGGCGGGACGAGCGGGATTCTACCAAGGAATCAGGGGGATGCCGTGAGCGGTCGGCGCCGGCGCACGAACCCGCGCGCGCCTGCAGTCCTGCTTCCGCGATGCCGCAGAGGTTTGCGGCTTCCACTGCTTCTGCAGCACGCCCGACCGTGGCGGTTCGGGGTGGCGCAAACGTTCGCGGCTTCCGCCGCTCCTACAAGTGCGCGGTGATGTTCCTGTAGGAGCGGCGGAAGCCGCGAACCCTCAAGGCGATACAGCAGGGACGCGTCCGGGTGGGCTCACTTCTTCTTGCCGACCTGGTCGCCGATGACGCCGCCGATCGCGGCGCCGCCCACGGTGCCGAGGATGCCGCCATTGCTCACCACGGCGCCGGCCACGCCGCCCACGGCGGCACCGGTGGCTGCGCTCTTCTCACGTGACGACATGTTGTCCCAGGTCGCACAGCCGCTGGCGGCGATGGTGATGAGCAGGGCGGGGATGAGCGTACGGGCTTTCATGATGGCCTCCTTCTGATTGTCTGCGCACGGCGTCGATGCCTTGCGGTCGGGGTGTGCGCAGTATGAGTGCGGGATCGGTGCCGCGATCCCGGGACGGCGTTTCGAATTGTGTCCCGCGGGTCAACGCCTGCTGCACCGCATCAAGCGGCCATTCCCGGCCGCTTCCGCAGCCTGGCACGCTAACCGCGCACATGTCGGCAGGAGATCTCGATCACATCCGGATGCAGGTTTCAGCGGCCGAGCATGTCCTCTGGCCGCACCCAGGCGTCGAATTCCGCCGCGGTGGTGAAACCGAGCGCGAGCGCCGCCGTGCGCAGCGTGCTGCCGTCGGCCCACGCCTTCTTGGCGATCTGCGCGGCCTTGTCATAGCCGATGTGCGGGTTGAGCGCAGTGACCAGCATCAGGCTGCGCTCGAGGTGCTCGGCCATGCGTTCGGCGTCCGGTTCCATGCCGGCCACGCAGTGGCGCTGGAAGTTGCGGCAACCGTCGGCAAGCAGGCGGATCGACTGCAACAGGTTGTAGGCGATCACCGGCTTGAACACGTTGAGCTGCAGGTGGCCCTGGCTGGCCGCGAAGCCGATCGTGGCGTCGTTGCCCAGCACCTGGCAGGCGAGCATGGACAGCGCCTCGCACTGGGTCGGATTGACCTTGCCCGGCATGATCGAGCTGCCCGGCTCGTTGGCGGGCAGCTTCACCTCGGCGAAGCCGGCACGCGGACCCGAGCCGAGCAGGCGCAGGTCGTTGGCGAGCTTCATCAACGCCACCGCCAGGGTCTTCAACGCCCCCGACAGCGCCACCAGCGTTTCGTGGCCGGCGAGCGCGGCGAACTTGTTGGGTGCGCTGGCGAGCGGCAGGCCGGTGAGCGCCGCCAGTTCAGTGGCCATTGCGTCGGCGAAGCCGGGCGACGCATTGAGCCCGGTGCCGACGGCGGTGCCGCCCTGGGCGAGCTCGCATACTGCGGGTAGCGTCACGCGGATCGCCTGCGCGGCGGTGTTCAGCTGGGCGACGAAGGCCGACAGCTCCTGGCCGAACGTGATCGGCGTAGCGTCCATCAGGTGTGTGCGTCCGGTCTTGAGGAGTCCGGCATGGCGCCCGGCCTGGATGGCCAGACCGTTCGAGAGTTCGGTGATCGCGGGCAGCAGTTCGTCGTGCACCGCGCGTGCGGCGGCGATGTGCATCGCAGTCGGGAAGCAGTCGTTCGAGCTCTGGCTGCGATTGACATGGTCGTTGGGATGCACCGGCGCCTTGCCGCCGCGGCCCTGGCCGGCGAGTTCGTTGGCACGTCCGGCGATCACTTCGTTCACGTTCATGTTGGTCTGCGTGCCGCTGCCGGTCTGCCACACGACGAGCGGAAACTGCCCATCATGCCGGCCGGCGAGGATCTCGTCGGCGGCCTGCTCGATCAGGCCTGCGATCTCTGCAGGCAGCTCGCCGGTGCGCGCGTGAACACGCGCTGCCGCCTTCTTGACCAGGGCGAGCGCATGCACGATCGCGCACGGCATGAGTTCGCTGCCGATGGCGAAGTTGACCAGCGAGCGCTGGGTCTGGGCGCCCCAGTAGGCGTCGGCGGGGACTTCGATCGGGCCAAGGCTGTCGGTTTCGATGCGGGTCATGGTCAGCCTCCGCGGGCGGGTGAGCGGGAAAGACGTCGTCGCTGTCGTTTCCAGGGTCGGACGATTCTGCGCCCGCCCTTGTTCCGCCGCACGCCGCACGGCAGCATGTGGCGGGTTCCCGTCCCTGCCGCCACCCGGCCCGCCACCATGTTCCTGCTCGATGCCTCGCTCGCTCAATCCATCGTCGATCGCGCAATGCAGATCCTGCACTCCAACGTCAATGTGATGGACGAGCGTGGCCTGATCATCGCCAGCGGCGAGCGTGCGCGTATCGGCACCCGCCACGACGGCGCGCTGTTGGTGCTGGCCCAGGGCCGCGCGGTGGAGATCGACGATGCGCTCGCCAGCCGGCTGCACGATGCCCGCCCGGGCATCAACTTGCCCTTGCGCGCCGAAGGCCGGGTGGTCGGCGTGGTCGGTCTGAGCGGCGCGCCCGCGGGCATCCGCCAGCACGCCGAACTGGTGCGCATGGCGGCCGAGACCATGCTCGAGCAGGCGCGCCTGATGCAGGTACTGGCGCGGGACGATCGCCTGCGCGAGGAACTGGTGCTGCAGCTGATCGGCGCCGCACCTGGAACCCCGGCGACGGACGAGTGGACACGCGACTGGGCGCGCCGGCTGCAGGTGGACCTGGCCGTGCCGCGGGTGGTGCTGCTGATCGACATCGATGCGCCGGCGCTGGCGGCGGAGGCGCTGCTGGCCGAGCAGCAGCGCCTGCAGCGGCAGCTGGCGGTGCTCGAGCCCGGCCTGCTGTCGGCGTCGGTATCCCTGCGCGAACTGGCCGTGCTGTTGCCGCTGGCGTCCGGCGAGGCCGACCCGTCCCGGCTGCGCGCGCGCGTCGAGCGCCTGCAGCTGCGGCTCGCTGCAGACGGCACCCGCATACGCTTCGCCCTCGGTGGACTGTTCGCTGGCGTCGCGGGCGAGGGGCTGGTGCGTTCGTGGCAGTCGGCGTGCGCCAGCTTGCGTGTCGGCCGCCGTCGCCAGCCCGAGGCTGACCTGCACTGCTACGCCGACCTCACGCTGGCGGTGCTGCTCGCCGGCCTCGCCGAGGGCTGGCGTGCGGACGAGCTGCAGCGTCCGCTGCAGCGCCTCGCCGCCCACGACCGCGATGGCCAGCTTCGGCACACGCTCACGGTCTGGTTCGCCCACCACATGAGGACCGCAGCCGGTGCAGCGGCCCTGCATGTGCATCGCAACACGCTGGACTACCGCCTGCGGCGGATTGGCGAGCTCACCGGGCTGGATCTCGCCCGTCTCGACGATTGCCTGCTGCTGTTCATGGGGCTCGAGCTCAGTGGAGCCGTTGATTCGTAAATATTGACAAAAAATATCCTATTAATTGGCTAATATTTGTTCATATTTACGAATACAGCGCTGAAGAGAGCGCCTAAGCTCGCCTCTATCTGCCGCGCTTGCCGGCACGAATAAAACAGACCGGAGACACCCGCCATGAAGATCGTCATCGCCCCTGATTCATACAAGGAGAGCCTGTCCGCGCTCGAAGTCGCGCAGGCGGTCGAGGCCGGTTTCCGCCAGGTCTTCCCTGCCGCCGACTACGTGCTGGTGCCGGTCGCCGATGGTGGCGAGGGCACGGTCGATGCAATGGTCGCCGCCACCGGCGGGCGCAAGGAGGTCGTCACCGTCGCTGGTCCGCTCGGCGAGCCCGTCGAGGCCTTCTACGGCCTCACCGGCGAAGGCGACACCGCGGTGATCGAGATGGCCGCCGCCAGTGGCCTGGCGCTGGTGCCGCCGGCTGCGCGCAATCCGCTCCGGACGAGCTCGCGCGGCACCGGCGAGCTGATCCGGGCCGCGCTCGATGCCGGCGCGCGCCGCTTCATCCTCGGCATCGGTGGCAGCGCCACCAACGACGGCGGCGCCGGCATGGTGCAGGCACTCGGCGCACGCCTGCTCGACGCCGAGGACAGGGAGCTCGACGGCAGCGGTGGCGATCTCGCGCGTTTGGCGCGCATCGACGTCTCCGCGCTCGATGCGCGTCTCGCCGCGTGCCGCATCGAGGTCGCTTGCGATGTGGACAACCCCCTCACCGGCGCGCGCGGCGCCTCTGCCGTGTTCGGCCCGCAGAAGGGCGCCACCCCCGAGATGGTGCAGGCGCTCGACGCCAATCTCGCCCGCTTTGCCCGCATCGTCGAGCGCGACCTCGGCGTGGTGGTCGATCAGGTGCCGGGTGCCGGTGCGGCCGGCGGCATGGGGGCGGCAATGCTGGCCTTCTTTGGTGCGAGCCTCAAACCCGGCATCGAGATCGTCACCGCTGCGGTCGATCTGGACGCTCACGTGCGTGACGCCGACTTGGTGATCACCGGCGAGGGCCGCATCGACTTCCAGACCGTGCATGGCAAGACCCCGATCGGCGTCGCCCGCGTGGCGAAACGCCACGGCAAGCCGGTGATCGGCATCGCTGGTTCGCTCGGCGCCAACGTGGCCGTGGTCCATGGACATGGCATCGACGCGGTGTTCAGCGTGCTGAGCAGGCCGTGCACGCTCGACGAGGCCCTGCGCGATGCGGCGGCCAACGTCGAGCTGACGGCGCGCAACGTGGCGGCGATGCTGAAGATCGGCGCGCTGCAGGCCTGATCGGAGCATGGCGCGGTGTGCATCGGCAATCCGCATTGATCCGACTGCGGTGCGCGACCGGAGCAGGCATGATGGCGGCTGAAGCAGCAAACTGATCTGCGCCGGCAGGCCGGACACTGTGCCGGCGTGCATGCCCCTCGTGCCAACCGTCTCCCACGCGGCCCGCTACTCGTCATGGACATCATCTTCGGCATCATCCTGCCGGTCTTCGGTACGCTCGGCCTCGGCTACGCCGCTGCACGTCACGGCGCCTTCGACGAGGCGGCCAACCGTGGCCTGTCGCTGTTCGTATTCAATTTCGCGCTGCCGCTGATGCTGTTCCGCGCGATCGCGCAGGCTGAGCTGCCGGATGCGATGCCCTGGGGCTATCTGCTGTCGTACTACATCGGTGCCTTCGGCGTGTATGCGCTGGCGATGATCGGTGGCCGGGTGCTGTTCGGGCGTCGGCTCGACGAACAGGCGGTGCTCGGGCTGGGCGGGGGCTTTTCCAACACCGGCATGCTCGGCATCCCGCTGGTGATGACCGCCTACGGTCCGGATGCGGCGCTGCCGTTGTTCGTGATGATCGCTTGCCACAGCCTGCTGCTGCTGCCGCCCACCACCGCGCTGATCGAGGCCGCGCAGGGCAAGGGTGAAGGGCGGGGCGCGATGCTGCTGAAGCTGGCGAAGAGCGTGCTCGGCACCCCGATCATCTGGGGGCTATCCTGCGGGCTGGCGTTCGCGCTGCTCGGCCTCGACATCCCTGGCCCGCTCGATGCGGTGGCCAAGGGCCTGGGCAGCGCGGCGACGCCGTGCGCGCTGTTCGCGCTCGGCGCCTCGCTGACGCGCTACAGCCTGGGCGGCAACCTGCGCGAGCCGGCGCTGCTGGTGGGGCTGAAGACCGTGCTGCATCCGCTGATCGTGTGGGTGCTCGCCACCCAGGTGTTCGACGTGCCGCCGCTGTGGGTGGCGACCGGCGTGCTGCTGGCGGCGCTGCCGGCGGGGATCACGCCCTACCTGTTCGCGCAGCGCTACGGTGCGTGCCAGTCCACCGTGGCGTCGGCGGTCTTCCTGTCCACGCTGGTGTCGGTGGCGACCTTGTCGGCGCTACTGTTCGTGCTGCGACCCTGAGGTGGGTGAGGGTGTCTTGCGTGGGCTTGGGCTGATTGAGGGGAAAAGTTCGCGGCTTCCGCCGCTCCTACAGTAAACCGTCGCGGCCCGTCCCCCTGTAGGAGCGGCGGAAGCCGCGAACTCCTCCCCGCTTTCCCGCGCCCGCATGCTTCGTGCTTTCCTTCGCGCCACCGAAAACCGCGCGCGCGAAACTCACCGGGTTGCCGGGGCATGTCGCGGTTCGAATCGTCGGCATTGCACCGGTGCGACATCGACCAGGTTCCCCGTGGCGGCGTGGAACAGTGACCCGAGTGCGCGATCGTTCTGCCAAGGCTCGTGCAGTGCGAGCGAGCCACGCAGGCCTTCCAGCTGCACCGCGTCGGGCGCCGGTGCGGCGAAGTCGAGCGCACGCAGTTCGCCTTCGCCATCGGTCAGCACCGTGAAGTTCAGCCTGCCGGCGAGGTCGGGCGAGGCGTCACTCTCGCCGGCTGCGAAGCGTCGGCTCTCGGGCTGGCCGGGAATGCGCCACAGGAAGTCGGGCGTGACGATCTCGAAGCGGGTCACGCGATGGCCGTCGGCAGCGAGGCCGAGCAGCAGCCGGGTCTGCTCCGCATCGTCGAGGCGGGTGCACACGATCAGCCAGGGGGCGGCGGTGGGGCCGGGTAGTGCGCGCGTCAGCGGCACGGCCTGCGCGGGCGCTTCCGCCTTGCAGCCGCCGTTGAAGGCAAGGCAGCCGAAGGCGAGCAGCATCGTCGCAACGGCGTTGGCGGCCGGTGCGCGCCGTCGCGCAGGAGTCGTTCGCATCGAGGCGCTCCGGTCGAGGGTGGGAAAGGCATTATCGCCGAACTTGCTGTGCACTCTTTGCTACCCGCCCGAGGCCTCATTGCGATTGCCTGCGCTTTGTGCAGGATCGGGACCGACGTCGCGCCCGGCCCGGGTTCCTTGAATTGCCGCATTTCGTGGGCTTAAGTTGAGGCGTCAACCGAAGGGAGGATGCCATGCTGATCGCGCACGAACTGCTGACCCGGATGGGTGCCACCGGGGCCAATGCCGACAAGTATCTCGATACCCTCAACGCGGTGCTGGCGGTGCACGGCATCGACTCCGAGGCGCGCATTGCGCACTTCCTCGCCCAGGTGATGCACGAATCCGGCTGCCTCAGGCTCGTCCAGGAGAACCTCAACTATTCTGCCGAGGGCCTGCGCAACACCTTCCGCAAGTATTTCCGTACCGATGCCGAGGCGCAGGCCTACGCCCGCCAGCCCGAGCGCATCGGCAGCCGGGTATACGGCGGGCGCATGGGCAACGGCCCGGAGTCGACCGGCGACGGTTACCGCTATCGCGGCCGCGGCCTGATCCAGCTCACCGGCAAGGACAACTACCGCAGCTTTGCGCAATGGGTGGGGGCCGACGTCGTGGCCAACCCCGACTGGGTGGCCGAGCGTTATGCGGTGCAATCGGCGGTGTATTTCTGGGAGAAGAACGACCTCAATGCGCTTGCCGACATCGACGACCTGTCGGCTATCACCCGTCGCATCAACGGCGGGCTCAATGGCTACGAGGATCGTCACGCCCTGTTGCTGAAGGCCAGACGGACGCTGGCGGAGCTGGCCGCGGCGGGTACCGTGGAGACTGCACCGGCGTCGGTGGCCCTGCAGCCGACGCACCGTGTCAAGGCCACCCAGCTCACCTTGCGCAGCGCGCCGGTGGTGGCCGAGCGCACCAGGCTGGCCCTGCTCAACCAGGGCAAGGACGTGCAGGTGCTGGGTGCGGCATCCGAGCCGGGATGGGTGCGCGTGCGTGTTTCGCTGAGCGGCCTGCTGCGCGAGGGCGTGGTCGCCGAACCTCACCTCGAGCCCCTGCCGCGCACGCGCAGCCGTGGCGCAGTCATGGCGGCGGCCGCGCCGGCGCTTCCCGCCCTGCCCGTGGCGCACATGAAGGAAGATCGCGCCGAAATCACCCGCCGCCTCGACGGCGGTCGCGCCTATCCGCTCGGCGAGCCCGGCCGACCCGCGCGCAGCGGGCGCAACGCCGAGAGCTTGGCGCAGTCGGTGGCGGCGATCGTCGATTACCTGGACGTGGCCAATCCCGCCCACCTGCGCTACCAGCCGCAGGGGGGCACCACCTACTGCAACATCTACGCGACCGACCTCGCCTATCTGTGTGGTGCCTATCTGCCGCGGGTGTGGTGGACCGACCGCGCATTGCTTCGCCTGCGCGAGGGTGAGCGGGTCGCCGTCGAGTATGGGCGCACGGTGCGCGAGCTCAATGCCAATTCGCTGTACGACTGGCTCGAGGACTTCGGTCCGGCCTTCGGCTGGAAGCGCGAGATCGAACTCACCGCGCTGCAGGCCGCTGCCAATGCCGGCGAGGTGTGCGTGATCGTCGCCCGCCGGGTGGACCTCAACCGCCCCGGCCATATCACCGCCGTGGTGCCCGAGAGCGCCACGGTGCAGGCGGTGCGCAACGCCCACCGGGAAGTGCAGCGCCCGCTCGAATCCCAGGCCGGTACGCGCAATGTGCTGCGTGCCCCGGCGGCGAGTGCCTGGTGGCAGAACAGCCGCTTCCAGGCCTTCGCATTCTGGCGCCATCCCTGAGCGAGATCCGTCGCCGCCGGGCGGGTGATTCCGGCCGCGGCGGCACTGAAAGCCAATCGAAAGCCCTCCTCCGTATCGTCCGCCTCACCCTGCGAGGCGGCACGTGTCCGCCGCGCAGCGAACACATTCCAATACGGAGGAGATCGTCATGCTGCTCAAGAAGACCCTGTTTGCCGCTGCGACCGCGGTGCTCGCCACCCTTGCTGCCGGCGTCGTCCACGCCGCCCCGGAAAAGCCCGAGTGCATCGCCCCCGCCAAGCCCGGCGGCGGCTTCGACCTCACCTGCAAGCTGGTGCAAAGCGCGCTGCAGAACGGCTACCTCGAGGCGCCGATGCGCGTCACCTACATGCCCGGCGGCATCGGCGCGGTGGCCTACAACACCGTGATCGCCAACCGCCCGGCCGAGGCCGGCACGGTGGTGGCCTTCTCCGGCGGCTCCTTCCTGAACCTGGCGATCGGCAAGTTCGGCAAGTACAACGAGGACGACGTGAAGTGGGTCGCCGCGGTCGGTGCCGACTACGGCGCGATCATCGTGCGTGCGGACTCACCCTTCCAGAGCCTCAAGGACCTGATCGAGGCCACCCGCGCCAATCCGGGCAAGGTGGTGTACGGCGCGGGCGGTTCGGTGGGCAGCCAGGACTGGATGAAGTCGGCGCTGATCGCGCGCGAGGCGAGCGTCGATCCCAAGTCGATGCGCTACGTCGCCTTCGAGGGCGGCGGCGAGGCGATGACCGCGCTGATGGGCGGCCACGTCCAGGTGTATTCGGGCGACGCCTCCGAAGTGGCGGCGCACCTGAAGGGCGGTCGCGTGCGCGTGCTCGCGGTGCTCGCTCCCGAGCGCCTGCCGGGTGAACTCGCGGCGATCCCGACCGCGATCGAGCAGGGCTACAAGGTCGATTGGACCATCGCCCGCGGCTACTACGTCGGCCCCAAGGTCGCGGACGCGGACTACGCCTGGTGGGTGGCGACCTTCGACAAGATGCTGGCCTCGCCCGATTTCGACAAGCTGCGCGCCGAGCGCGGCCTCTTCCCCTTCGCGCGCACCGGCGCCACGGCGACCGAGTACGTGAAGCAGGAAGTGCAGCGCTTCAAGAAGCTCGCCGTCGAGCTCGGCCTGACCGCGCAGTAATTTCCCACCCAACCCTGCAGGTTGCCCGCCCCCGGTTCTGTCCGGGTGTGCGGCGGCCGGCACACGGGAGTTCGACCATGAGTGAAAGAATCCTCGGCGGCGTGCTGCTGCTGGTGAGCCTGGCCGGCATCTGGATCGGCTGGGACCTGCAGGCGCCGATGTCCTACGAGCCGGTGGGGCCGCGCGCCTTCCCGCTGCTGGTGCTGTTCCTGCTCGGCCTGTGCGCGATCGCGCTGATGCTGGAGAAGAAGAGCGAGACGGTGTGGGCGCCGCCCCCGGTACTCAAGCGCATCGGCCTGCTGTTCCTGATCGTGCTCGTCTATGCGCTGCTGTTCGACAAGCTCGGCTTCATGATCGCGACCGCGCTGATGACCGTGCCGGTGGCGCGCTTCTTCGGCGGCAGCTGGAAGCAGGGCGTCGTCGGCGGCATCGGGCTCGGCGTGGGCATGTTCTTCTTCTTCGACCGCCTGCTCGACGTCGCGCTGCCGACCGGGCTGTGGCTCAACGGCATCCTGGGGTAAGTCATGGAAACCTTGTCTATGCTCATGCAGGGCTTCGCCGTCGCCGGCACGCCCGAGAACCTGATGATCGCGCTGATCGGCTGCTTCATCGGCACCGTGGTCGGGCTGCTGCCCGGCCTCGGTCCGATCAACGGCGTCGCCATCCTGCTGCCGATCGCCTTCGCCATGAAGCTGCCGCCCGAATCCGCGCTGATCCTGCTGTGCGCGGTGTATGCCGGCTGCGAGTACGGCGGGCGCATCTCCGCCATCCTGATCAACGTTCCCGGCGACGCCGGCGCGGTGATGACCACGCTCGACGGTTATCCGATGGCGAAGAAGGGCCTCGCCGGCCCGGCGCTGTCGATGTCGGCGCTCGCCTCCTTCACCGGCGCGCTGCTCGCCACCATCGGCATCGTCGCCTTCGCGCCGCTGCTCGCCGAATGGGCGATCGCCTTCGGCCCGGCGGAGTACTTCGCGCTGATGGTGCTGGCGCTGTCCTGCCTAGGCGGCCTGGTCGGCGACTCGCTGCCCAAGGCGATGACCGCCTGCCTGATCGGCCTGTTGCTGTCGACCGTGGGCATCGACGCCAACAGCGGCGTCTATCGCTACACCTTCGACATGCTGCACCTGCAGGACGGTATCCCCTTCATCGTCATCGTGATCGGCCTGTTCGCGGTCAGCGAGCTGATGCTGATGCTGCAGAACGAGCACACCGCGAGCGAGCCGATCACCCTCACCGGCCGCCTGATGTTCAGCATGAAGGAGCTGATGCTGGCCAAGTGGACCATGCTGCGTTCGGCCTTCTCCGGCTTCTTCATCGGTGTGCTGCCGGGCGCCGGTGCCACCATCGCCTCGGCCATGTGCTACGCGATGGAGCGCCGCATGGCGGGCAAGGACCACCAGTTCGGCAACGGCGACATCCGCGGCGTGGCGGCGCCCGAGGCAGCCAACAACGCCTCGGCCAACGGCTCGCTGGTGCCGATGCTGACCCTGGGCGTGCCGGGTTCGGGCACCACCGCGGTGATGATCGGCGCGCTCACGCTGTACAACATCACCCCCGGCCCGACGCTGTTCCAGGATCAGCCGGTGATCGTGTGGGGCCTGATCGCCTCGCTCTTCATTGGCAACGTGATGTTGCTGGTGCTCAACATCCCGCTGATCCGCGTGTTCGTGAAGTTCCTGTCGATCCCCAACTGGCTGCTGGTGCCGGGCGTGGCGGCGATCTCGCTGGTGGGCGTGTATGCGGTGCATGGCACGACCTTCGACCTGATCCTCGGCACCCTGATCGGCGGCGTCGGCTATCTGCTGCGGGTGATGAACTTCCCGATCGCGCCCTTCATTCTCGGCTTCGTGCTCGGCGACATGATGGAGCAGAACCTGCGCCGCGCCCTCTCGATCAGCGACGGCGACGTCGGTGTGCTGTTCGCCAGCCCGATCTCGATCGGCCTGTGGGTGGCCGCGGTGGCGATGCTGGTCGGCCCGCGCGTGATGCGCATGCTCGAGCAGCGCAAGGCGGTAGCCGCCTGATCGCGACGATCACCTCCACGGATTCCGGGGTTCTCCTCCCATGACCGGAATCCGCGATCGCGGTGGGCCGCCGTCCGGGCCCGCTGCATTTTCGATGAGCGCCTGCGGGCGCTCATTTTTTTGCGGGTGCGCCAGAGCGCAGGCGGTCCGTCGGACCGCCGTGTCGGGTGAGGAAGGGACAAGAGGTTCGCGGCTGCCCTGCCAAGGCGCAACAGACCTCTTGTAGGAGCGGCGGCAGCCGCGAACACAGCGCCTGAATCAGCGCCGAGCGCATCGGCAGCGCCCAATTCGCGGCTTCCGCCGCTCCTACAGGAACACCACCGCGCACCTGTAGGAGCGGCGGAAGCCGCGAACCTTTCTGCGCCCCACATCACCCGCCGTGTCGCTGGCCGAGGCGCCCTGCAGCGGGCCGGGCTCAGGGTGCCGAGCTCGGTGCAGGCACAGGGTCGATTACCCGCGGCCTTCCGCCCTGGTCGAGGGCGACGAAGACGAAGCTGGCGTCGGTGACCTTGACCTGTTCCTCGCCGTCGCGCGAGCGGCGCCAGGCTTCGACCTGGATCGTCATCGAACTGCGCCCGAGGCGCACGATCTCGGCGTACAGGCTGACCTCGTCGCCGATGAACACCGGGCGCAGGAAGGTGATGCGGTCTACCGACACGGTGGCGCAGCGGCTGCGCGCGCGGCGGGCGGCGACGTTGCCGGCGGCGAGGTCCATCTGTGCCATCAGCCAGCCGCCAAAGATGTCGCCAGCCGGATTGGCGTCGGCCGGCATGGCGATGGTGCGGATCGCGGGCTCGCCGCGGGGTTGTGAAGAGGTGTCGCTCGTGCTCATGGTGTGGCTCTCATGCTCGGGAAGGAATGGGCGGATGCTGCGCGGGCGGGCGTCATCCAGGGGGCGCCGCAGCGCTGTGCGGGGCGTGCAAAAACAAAAAAGGCAGGCATGCCCCGGGAGGGCCTCCCCGGGCTTGCCTGCCTCGTGCGTGCCGGCCGCCTGGCGGCGGATCAGAAGCGGTGGCGCATGCCTGCCATCATCACGCGATGGCTGTCACCTGCGGCCGGCGTCAGGTTGCCGATCGCGTAGTTGGCGCCGTCCTCGTTGCCGAGGTGTGAATAGCCGGCATACAGCGTGGTGCGCTTGGAAAGCGAGCGCATATAGTAGGCCGACCAGCCGCTGGCGTCCTCGCTCGCGGCGCCGTCGGATTCATCGCGGTCGGCGTAGCTGATCGCCACGGTGTCGGCAGCACTCAGGCGGATCTCCGCGCTCAGGTCCCAGGTCCGCGCCTTGCCGCTGCCGACGGTGCCGCTTTCTTTGTCCTGCGACCAGGCAAAATACGGCTTGACGATGCCGAAGTCGTATGAAACGCCGAAACCGTCGGTGCGCACCTTGCCGCCCGTGGCGTCGCGCTGCACGCCCTGAGTGGTGAGTGCGCCGGCGAAGGCGGCATTGGCGTACAGCAGCGTGATGCCGTGGCCGTCGCCTTCCTTGCGTGCGGTCGAGGTGGCGGCTGCCTTCTCGCCGAACCAGTAGCCGGCCTCAAGCTCGACACCGGCGAGCTTGGGCGAGCGGTACTTGATCATGTTGTCGAAGCGCACCTCGTAGGCGGGCTTGACCGCGCCGGCCTTGCGGATCAGCAGGCCGGCGCTGCGGTCGGCGTTGCCGGTGGCGTCGAAGGGGTCGAGGGCGGTGAAGGCGGGGGAGTACTGCCGACCGAGGGTGATGCGGCCGAGGCCGTTTTCCAGGCCGACGAAGGATTGGCGCCCAAACTGGCGACCGCCTTGCTCGGCGAGGCCGGTCGAGGGATCGAAGCCGCTCTCGAGTACGAACAGTGCCTTGCCCGCGTTGCCAAGGTCTTCGGTGCCGCGGAAACCGAGACGGGAGCCGTTCAGCTCGCCGTGGCCCACCCCTTCGTAGCGCTGGACGCCGGACTTCTCGTAGCTGACGTTGAGGTCGATGAGACCGTAAACGGTGACGTTGGACTGGGCCAGGGCGAGCGCTGGCGCGGCGAGGGCGGCGGCCATCAGGGCCGGCGCGGAAAGGCGTTGCATGGGAGTCTCCTCGATCGTTCGGATGCGCGCGCCGGATGCTTCGGGCGCGTCGGGCGGCATTGCAGCGCGACCGCCTTTCGATCGGCTTTCAGTGCCGCCGGGGACGAGGAGAGGGGACGTTCAGAAGGATGCGGCGGCGCCGAGCGGCAGTTCGACCTCCACGCACAGGCCGTGTCCCTGTGCACCGTCGCGCAGCGTGACGCGGCCGCCATGGGCGAGCGCGATCTCGCGCACGATTGCCAGGCCCAGCCCGCTGCCGTCGCTGTCGCCGTGGCCGAGGATGCGGTAGAAGCGCTGGAACACGCGCTCGCGCTCGGCGGCGGGAATGCCCGGCCCCTGGTCGCAGACACTGACCAGCGCGTCCGCGCCGAAGGCGGCGACGGCGACGGTCACCGCCGAGTCGGGCGGGCTGTAGCGGATCGCGTTGTCGATCAGGTTGGACACCATCTCGCGCAGCATCGGGGCGTTGCCTTCCATGTTCAGGGCATGGCCGATGCCCTCGTAGGCGAGGTCGATGTCGCGCTTGAGTGCGAGTGGCGCGAGATCCATCGCGACGTCCTTGACCAGGCCGGCGAGATCGAGCGTGGCGCGTTCGCCGATCAGGCCGTTGACCGCCTCGGCGCGCGACAGGGTCAGCATCTGGTCGGCCAGCCGGCGCGTCGCGCGCGTGCTGCGCAGCAGGCTGGTGAAGGTCTCCAGCATCTCGTCCGGGTCGCGCTGGCGCAGGCCGTATTCGGCCTGGGTGGTGAGCACGGCGAGCGGAGTGCGGATCTGGTGCGCGGCGTCGGCGAGGAAGCGCCGGCGCGCGGCGAGCATCGCCGACAGGCGTTCCATGTGATGGTTGATGGCGTCGATCAGCGGTGCGATCTCGCTCGGCACGCGCTCCATGCGCACCGGAGTGAGATCCTCTTCGTCGCGCGTGCGCATGTGGTCGCGCACGCGCAGCAGCGGACGAAACGCGGTGCCGAGCGCGGCCAGCACCAGGATCGCCCCCACCGCCACCAGCAGCGACTGGCGCTGCAGGCTGGCAACGAACAGATCGTGCGCCAGCGCCCGGCGTGCGCCGGTGGTCTCGGCGAACACGATCAGCACCGCGTCGCCGCCGCGCAGCGCGGGGTCGTAGAGGCGCTTGCGCATCGCCGCCAGGCGCACCGTCTCGCCCGCATAAGGCAGGTCGAAGATGCGCACGCTGCCGTCGTCTGCAGGCAGTGCCGGGGGGCGCAGGTCGGCGTAGCCGGTGACCAGGCCGCCCGCGGGGTCGAACACGGCATGGAAGATGCGTTCGGCGGCATCGGCCTCGAAGCCCTCGAACGCGGCGTAGGGGATGTCCACCTGGATCTGGCCGGCGAGCGAGTGGGTGCGTTCGCCGATCGCGCGCACCGAGGCGGAGAGGGTGCGGTCGTAGGCCTGGTTGACCGCGTCGAGCGCACTGCGATGGGTGAAGAAGGCATTGATGAGGAGCAGCACCGCGAGCGGCGGCAGCAGCCAGACCAGCACGCGTCGGCGCAGGCTGCCGCCGTGAACCGGTGCAGCCTGCGGCGTGACGCGGTCGGCCTCCAGTCGCTGGCGATCGTCCGCGCCGAGGCTTGCCGGTCCGTGGCCGGAGGCGCCGGTCATCCCAGGGTGCCGGCTTCTCGGCGAGCAGATAGCCGAGTCCGCGCAGGGTGTTGATCGCCACTCCCGCGCCTTCGAGCTTCTTGCGCAGGCGCGAGACGTAGATCTCGATCGCCTCCACGCGCGCGTCGGCATCGAACTCGAACACCTTCTCGAACAGGGCCTCGCGCGCCACGGGGCGGCCGACGCGCGCCAGCAGCGCTTCCAGCACCGCCAGCTCGCGCGGGGTCAGCGCCAGCGCGTGGCCGTCCACGGCCGCCATGCGCGTGGTGGTGTCGAACTCGAGCCGCCCCAGGCGCACCAGCGGCACCTGGTTGCCGGCGCGCCGCAGCAGCGCCTTGATGCGCGCCTCGAGTTCGGCGAGTTCGAAGGGTTTCGGCAGATAATCATCGGCGCCGAGGTTGAGTCCGTGCACGCGCTCCTCGGTGCTGCCGCGCGCGGTGAGCACCAGGACCGGGGTGGGGGCTGCCTTGTCCGCGCCGCTCTCGCGGCTGCGCAGGCGGCGCAGCACCTCGAGGCCGTCCAGCCCGGGCAGGGACAGGTCGAGAATCACCAGGTCGTAGCGCTCGCTGCGCAAGGCCTGCTCGGCGTGGTCGCCACGATTGAGCACATCCAGCACGAAGCCACCCTGGCGCAGCGAGCGTGCCACCCATTCGGCGAGTTCGGCGTGGTCCTCGACCAGCAACAGACGCATCGGTGTTCCCGGTGAAAGTGAATCGAAAGGCGTGTGCGGGATTATCGGCGCAAAGCCGGGGTGCGTCCAAGGCGGCGGCGCGGTATTCCGTGGCGGGCAGCTTAGGCGCCGGTGCATGCGGAACATGAGGAGGATGGGCAATGACGAGCAGGGGCGCGAGTGCCTGGCTGAAGACCGTGCTGGCGTTCGTGGCGGTGACCGCGGCGAGCGCGATGGCGCAGGCCGAGCAGATCGCCGACCGTTTCGAGCAGGCCCGCCACGAGGGCGTGGTCGTCGTCTATGCGGCGACCGACCTCGAGGTGGTGAAGCCGGTCATCGAAGACTTCGAGGCCCTGCATCCGGGGGTGCGTGTGCAGTACCACGACATGCACTCGGCGGAGCTCCATGCGCGCGTGGTCGACGAGGCCCGGCGCGGGGTGGCCGGTGCCGACGTGGTGTGGAGCTCGGCGATGGACCTGCAGGTCAAGCTGGTCAATGACGGCCACGCCCAGCCGCACCGCTCCGCCGAGACCGCGGCGCTGCCGCGCTGGGCGGTGTGGAAGGACGAGGCCTTCGGCACCACTTACGAGCCGGCGGTGATCGTCTACAACAAGCGCCTGCTCGGCGAAGCGGACGTCCCCGACAGCCATGCCGAGCTGATCCGCCTGCTCGATCGCGACCCGGCGCCGCTGCGCGGGCGTATCGCCACCTACGACCCCGAGCGCTCCGGTCTCGGCTTGTTGCTGCACACGCAGGACGCGCAGGCCAACCCGATCGTGTTCTGGCAGCTCGCGCGCGGCATGGGCCGGCAGGGCCTGGAGCAGCATGCGGTGAGCAGCGAGATGCTCGACCGCGTTGCCGCCGGCAAGCTGGTGCTCGCCTACAACGTGCTGGGTTCGTATGCGCACCGGCGCGCGCGCGGCGACCCGGCGCTCGGCGTGGCGCTGCCGCGGGATTACACCCTGGTGCTGAGCCGAGTCGCCTTCATCGCGCGCGGTGCCCGTCATCCGGCGGCGGCGCGCCTGTGGCTCGACCACCTGTTGTCGACCCGCGGCCAGGCCTTGCTCGCCGCCAACCTCGGCCTGCTGCCGGTGCGCACCGACGCCGGCACCGCCGGTGCGGACAGCGCCGCGGTCTTGCTCCACCAGAACCTGCAGCATGCCTTCCGTCCGATCCGCATCGGCTCCGGGCTGCTCGCCTACCAGGACCAGGCCAAGAAGCAGGCCTTCCTGCGCCAGTGGGACGCGGCGACCCGGCCAGGTTCCGAGTGACACCGCCGCCGCCAGTCCTTTTCCGCCACCGCCGCGGGCGGGGTGATGCCCGCGCGTTCCGCCCCGCGTTCCGTCCTGATCTCCTGCCGATGCCCGTTCTCTCCACACTCCGTTCCACCGTCTGGCGCCAGGTCCTTCCCACCCTCATGCTCGCGACGCTCGCCGGCTGGCTGGCCGAAGGCCTGCAGCTGCCGCTGCCGTGGATGATCGGTCCGCTGTTCGCCGTGGCCGGTGCGCGCATGGCCGATATCGACCTGCGTCCGCTTCCGGGCGGGCGGCAGACCGGACAATGGGCGATCGGGGCGGCGCTCGGACTGTATTTCAGTCCCGAGGTAGTGGCGCAGCTCGGCCTGCACGCGCCGCTGGTGATCGCCGCCGCGCTCGGCTCGCTGCTGCTCGGCATGGCCTACGCCGCGCTCCTGCTGCGCCTCGGCGGCGTGGATGCGCCGACCGCGTTCTTCGCGGCCTTGCCGTGCGGGGCATCGGAGATGGCTAACCTCGCCGACCGCCATGGCGGCGCGGTGGACCGCATCGCCGCGGCGCACGCCATCAGGGTCATGATGGTGGTGTCGGTGCTGCCCTTCGCGCTCACCTTCGCCGGGGTGCAGGGCAGCGACGTCTACGTGCCGCTGGCGCGCGAGGTGGACGTGCAGCACTTTCCGCTGCTGGTCGGAGCCAGCCTGCTCGGGGTGGGAGCGTTCAAGCTGTTGCGCATCGCCAATGCCTGGGTGCTCGGGCCGCTGCTCGGCGTGGCGCTGGCGACGCTGGCCGGCGTGCCGCTCTCGGCGCTGCCGCCCTGGGTGGTCAACGGCGGCCAGCTGCTGATCGGTTGCGCCCTCGGCTGCCGCTTCTCGCGCGCCTTCTTCCACGCCGCACCGCGCTTCATGAGCGTCGCGGCGTTCATCGGGGCGATGTCGATCGCGCTCGCGTTCGCGCTCGCGGCCCTGCTCGGCCTGGTCTCGGCGGTGCCGCTGCCGACGCTGGCGCTGGCGACCGCACCGGGCGGGGTGTCGGAGATGTGCATCACCGCCAAGGTGTTGCAGCTGGGCGTGCCGCTGGTCACCGTGTGCCACGTGCTGCGCGTGGTGGTGCTGACCGTGGGGGCGCAGTGGAGCTTCGGCGTCTTCCGCCGCCTGGTGGCAGCTTGAGCGGCGGCCGGTACGCCCGTGCGGGGGTACCGGCGCCGCCGACCCGGGCTTATGCGCTTTCTGCCAGCGTCGGATAGTCGGTGTAGCCCTGCGGCCCCGGCGTGTAGAAGGTCGCCGGATCGGGCGCGTTGAGCACCGCCCCGCGGCGGATGCGCTCGGGCAGGTCGGGGTTGGCGAGGAAGGCGGTGCCGAAGGCGACCGCGTCGAGCCGGCCGGCGGCGATCGCGGCGCCGGCCTCGTCCGCGGAGTAGCCCATGTTGCCGATCAGCACGCCGCGGAAGGCGGCGCGTGCCGGCGTCACCACGTCGCCGTGCTGCTTGCCGAAGAAGTCGCCGCGCATCAGGTGCAGGTAGGCGAGCGGCCAGTCGTTGAGGCAGCCGGCGAGCCAGGTGCTCAAGCCGATCGGGTCGCTGTCGATCATGTCGTTGTAGCTGTTGAGCGGCGACAGGCGCACGCCGACGCGGCCGCTGCCCCACACCTTGCACACCGCGTCGAGCACCTCGAACAGCAGGCGCGCGCGGTGCTCGCGCGGGCCGCCGTAGGGGCCGCTGCGGCGGTTGCTGCCGTCGCGCAGGAACTCGTCGAGCAGGTAGCCGTTGGCACCATGCACTTCCACGCCGTCGAAGCCGGCGGCGCGCGCGTTCTCGGCCGCGCGTGCGAAGCCGGCGACGATCGCCGGCAGTTCGTCGTCGCGCAGCTCGCGAGGCACCACGTAGGGCTGCTTGCCCTTGGGCGTATGCACCTCGTCGCCGCTGATCGCGAGCGGGCTGGGCGCGACCGGTTGGCGGCCGTCGTTGAGCAGCGGGTGGCAGGCGCGGCCGCCGTGCCAGACCTGCAGCACGATGCGCCCGCCGGCGGCGTGCACCGCGGCGGTGACCTTCTTCCAGCCGGCGACCTGGGCCTCGGAGTGGATGCCGGGCTCGTGCCAGAAGGCGGAGTTGCCCGCCATCGCCATCGTCGCCTCGGCGATCAGCAGGCCGGCGCTGGCGCGCTGGGCGTAGTGGGTGGCCATCAGCTCGCCCGGGACGTGGCCGGCTTCGGCGCGGCAGCGCGTGAGCGGAGCCATCAGGATGCGGTTGGGCAGGGCGAGCTCACCGGCCTGCAGCGGGGTGAAGAGATCGGTCATGGGGTCTTTGTCCTCGGGGTCGATCGGATCGAAAAGTTGGGCGAAAGCGGCGCGCTCGGGCTCGCGGCCACCGCCGCCCCAACAGTAGGAGCGGCGGCAGCCGCGAACAAGGCCTTTCGCCATGTGTCCAGCTCCCTCTCCGCGACGAAACCTTCCTCGATCTCGGCAAGGGCGACCCGATTGGGCGAGAATGTGTAAGCAATCCATGCGTAGCCCCGCGCGCGTGGAATCTTTTTCCCGGCGGGAGCTCACATTTGCGCAAGCGATGCGGATGGTCCGCACCGCCCGACAGGACCGACTCATGTACAGGGATCCCCGATTCTCCGGCATTTTCCAGACCTTGCGCGGGCCTGCCGCCACGCCACCCACGCTGCTGCAGAAGATCGTCGGCGCGGTGGTGATGGCGGGCGTGTTCGTGCTCGCGCTCACCTTCTCGGTCGCCTTCTTCGCCGTCCTGCTCACCGCGGGTGCGGCGATCTGGGCCTGGGTGTGGTGGAAGACGCGCGCACTGCGCAAGGCCATGCGCGAGCAGATGACGGCACAGGCGGCCGCTGGTGGCGCGCGCGACCCCGGCTTCGGTGCGTCCCCGCGCGTGCGCGGGCTGATCATCGAGGGCGAGGTCATCCGCGAGGTGAAGGTCGAGGAGGACCCGCGCGGGAACGGTCCGGACGGTCGCACGCGGTCGTGATTCCCACCGGGAACCCATCCGCATTGGCCCCTGACTTCAGCGCGGGCGAGGTTGCGGCCTCCGTCCCGCTCGCCTTTACCCCTGGGTAGCCGACGAGGCCGCAGGTGGCACCGCGGTCGTGCGCTGCAGCAAGGCCTCCTTGCCGTCGGCGATGCTGCGGATGTGCACATCCATCTGGTTGAAGGCGATCTCGACCCCGGCGTCCCGGAAGCGGCGGTCGATCTCGCGGTTGATCTCGTCGATGGCCGCGTTGCGGTCGGCGAGTTCACGCACATGCACGCGTAGTTCGTGGTCGAGCGTGCTGGCGCCGAAATTCAGCAGGAAAACCAGCGGCTCGGGGTCCTTGAGCACGCGCGCGTTGGCGGCCGCGATCTCGAGCAACAGCCGGCGCGTCAGTTCAAGGTCGGAACCGTAGGCGACGCCGAGCTTGATCGTCACCCGGGTGATGGTGTCGGTCAGCGACCAGTTGGTGAGTTCGCCGGTGATGAAGGCCTTGTTGGGCACGATCATCTCCTTGCGGTCGAAGTCGGTGATCGTGGTGGCGCGGATCTGGATCCGGCTGACCGTGCCCGAGACGTTGCCGATCGTGACCACGTCGCCGATGCGCAGCGGGCGCTCGAACAGGATGATCAGGCCGGACACGAAGTTGGCGAAGATCTCCTGCAGGCCGAAGCCCAGGCCCACCGACAGCGCAGCCACCAGCCACTGCAGCTTGTCCCAGCTCACCCCCAGCGTGCCCAGGGTGGAGGCGATGCCGACGCCGACGATGACGTAGGACAACAGCGTGGTGATCGCGTACGCGCTGCCCTGCGCGAGCTGCAGGCGCGACAGCACCAAGACCTCGAGCAGGCCGGGCAGGTTGGTGGCGAGCATGAAGGCGATCGCCGCGATCACCAGCGCGCCGAGCAGATCTGCGAGGCTGATCGGCACCACCGAGGCAGTGTCGCCGCTGCCGCTGGCGTATTCGTAGAGCGTGATGTTGTCGAGGTAGGACACCACCGTGAGCAGGTCGGCCCACACCCAATACAGCACGACCACGAGCGCGGACAGCAGGGTCAGGTGGAGCAGGCGCAGCGATTGCTGGTTGATTCGGGCGAGATCGAGGATCGGGCTCTCGAGCGGTGCTTCGCTGTCGGCGCCCTGGCGGCCCTCGCGCTCGGCGGCTTCGCGGCGTGTGACCGCACGCTTGTAGTCGAGGCGGTGGGCGGCGACCGCGAGCGCGCGCACCAGAATGCCTTCGGCAATGCGCCACAGGATGAGCACATACAGCGTGTCGACCAGGCGGCCGGTGAGCTTGAGTGCGGTGTAGTAGTAGCCCATCGCCAGCGCGCCGATGAGCGCGAGCGGCATCAGGCCGAGCGCGAGGCTGGTAAGCAGGCGTAGCGGCGAGAGGCGGGCGTCTCCTTTCCGGTGCAGCAGTCCGCTGCCGAGCAGCCAGGCCATGGTCGCGTAGCCGACGAGCAGGATCACGATGCCGAGCACGTCGCTGCCTAGGCTCTCGGGCTGACGCTCGGCGAGGGCGACCACGGCGATCACGGCGACCACGACGATGCCCAGCTTGCGAGCATTGCGGTGCAGGGCGCGCACGCGCTCGGCGGGCCACTGGAAATGGCGTTCGCCGACACCGCCCGGGATCAGGATGCGGTAGGCGGTGTGGAACATCAGCCAGGCCTGCGCCATCTGCATCAGCGCCGCGCCCAGGCTGGCGTTCTGGCCGCGCGCGTCCATCTGCAGCGCGATGCCCCCGAGCGCGAGCAGCAGGCTCACCGGCAGCGCCAGCAGCAGGTTGAGCAGGATCGCCAGCGGAGTGTGCAACTGGCTGTCGCGGCGCACGTAGCCGATGTCGGCGTGCAGGCTTTCGAGCTTCTCGCGCAGCCAGCGCCGGCGCGAGAACAGGGCGATGCTGAGCAGCAGCACCGGCAGGAACAGGAAGGGCCGCGCCTGCAGGCCGGCCCACAGCTCCTGGCTCGCCGACTCCCACGGGATGGCGGAGAACTGCTTGTCGAGCGCCGCCGGCGCCGCCTGCAGCCAGGCGAGGTCGAGCGGGCGGTTGCTCGGAATCCAGAACATCTGCTCGTCGAGCGTGGTGCGCAGGCGGTCGGCGGTGACCTGGAGCTGGCGCTCGGCGAGCTGCAGCGTGATCGACTGGTTGAGCACGGTGTTGAGATCGCGGTTCAAGCGCTCGAGCAGCTCGACGCGGGTGACGAGGAGCGCTGCAAGCGGCTCGCGCAGCGCCGGGTCGGCCTGCCCTTCGGGCGCTTCGGCCAGCACGCGGTCGATGTAGGCCGCCGGGTTGGCGAGCTGCTCGCGCTGCTTGCTGATTTCGAACTGGTACAGGCGAATGTCGGCGATCTGCTCGGCGAGCGAGGCGTCGGCAACCGGCGCCGGCAGCGCGCGGCGCTGTTCGAGCAGGATGCGCGACAGCAGGATGCTGCCCTGCAGCACGCCGATCTGCTCGTCGATCACCGTGCTGCTGCGGTTGAGCGCGTCGAGCTGCTGGCTCACCGCCTGGTTGCGCCGGGTCAGCGTGTTCAGGTGTTCGGTGGTGCGCAGCAGGTATTGCGAAAGCTCCTGGTTGGCCGCGGCCTCGCGTGCGAGCAGGGCGTCCCAGGTGGTGGTGGCGCGCGCGTCCACCAGCGCCTGCACGGTCTGTTCGGCCTGCGTGGCGCGGTGCTGGTTGATCGCGTCCTGCAGGGCCCGGGTCGCGGCCTCGAGGTGGTCGAGCTGCTGGCGGGCGAGCTCCTGGCGGGCGAGGCCGAGGTCGGTCAGCGCGCTGTTGCCGGCAAGCTCCTGGCGACGCAGCGCGACCTGGGCGTCGAGCGCATGCCATTCGGCGGCGAGGGCGTCACGGCGCTCGGCGCTCAGCGTGCGGGCGTCGCGCCCGGCCTCGCGGCCCGCGGCGAGCGCGGCCTCGATCGCGGTCATGCGCTGCTGGCCATTGCTGATCTCGGTCTGTGCGCGCTCCGGTCCGGTGCGCGTGCTGACCAGCAGGCTGTTGGCCTCGTCGAGGCGCTTGCGCCAGTCGGATAGCGCACTCTCCTGTTCGGCCAGGCGCCGTTCGAGCTCCGCGACCGGGGTGTCGGTCGTGGCGTGGGCGTCCTTGGCGGTGTTGCGCTGCAGGGCGGCGAGCTGGCTGCGCGCCTCGGCGATGCGCGCCGGCGCCGTGGCGAGAGTGTCCTTGAGGGTGGCGAGTCGTTGGCGGTAGTCGTCGGCGCTCGCCAGGCTGGCCTGGGCCTGTTCGAGCGCCTGCTGGGCGGCGCGCTGGTCTGCTTCGGGCAGCTTGCGCTCGGCGAGCGTTTCGAGGCGGGCACGGATGTCTTCGGCTGCGGGGCGCGGCGGTGCCTCCGCGGCGGCGCAGGGCGCCAGCAGCGCGAACAGGAGCAGGAGAAGGAGCTGGATCAACGGGCGCATCGGGGCCGAGACGGGGTGAGGGAAAGCGGGTGGGGAACGGGAAAGCGGCGGGTGCTGCCGGAATCGGCCGGCGCACGGGCCGAAGTTTAGCCTGCCGCCGGGCGCGAGGCGCGCAGCATAGCGAATGTGGGGTGGCGAAACATTCGCTTGAATGGATACGCCGTGCCGTCTATGGTGCTGCCTCCACGAGGAGACGGAAAACAACACGATGGACAACCAGATCCAGCGCATGAAGGTGCTCGGTGCAGGCATCTTCAGCCTGCTGCTTGCGCTCGGGGTGGCGCGTTTCGCCTATACGCCACTGCTGCCGGTCATGCAGGCGCAGGCCGGACTCGGCCTGGCCGAGGGGGGATGGCTGGCGGCGATCAACTACCTCGGCTACCTCAGCGGTGCGCTGCTCGCGGCCTCGATCAGCGATCTGCTGCTCAAGGACCGCCTGTACCGCATCGGCATGGTGGTGGCGGTGCTCACCACGGTGATGATGGGGATCAGCACCGATTTCTGGGTGTGGGCGGTGTCGCGCTACCTGGCCGGCCTGTCGAGCGCGGCGGCGATGCTG
Source organism: Thauera sp. (assembly GCA_023150215.1). Classification (GTDB taxonomy): domain Bacteria; phylum Pseudomonadota; class Gammaproteobacteria; order Burkholderiales; family Rhodocyclaceae; genus Thauera. Next base: position 24,916 of record JAKLLJ010000006.1, read on the forward strand.
CTCGGCACCGGGCTGATCCTGAACTGGCTGATCCGCCACAACCACCGCAGCGAGCTCGGTATCCACTTCGCCGGCATCGGGCTGGGCATCGCCGGCTGTTCGGTGGCGGTGGCGGTGATGAGCCCGTGGCTTGACTGGCGCGCGCAGTGGTTCGCGCTCACCGCGATCGCCTGCGTGCTGCTGGTGCCGGCACTGTCCTGGCTGCCGGCGCCCGACACCAGCACGGTCACCCGCAGCGGCGCGCCGATGCATGACAATCCGCCCAGCCCGCTGTTCCTGCGCGTATTCATGGCGTCGTACTTCTGCGCCGGGGTGGGCTACGTGATCAGCGCGACCTTCATCGTCGCCATCGTCAACCGCCTGCCCGGGCTGGAGGGCCAGGGTAGCTGGAGCTTCCTCGCGATCGGTCTCGCTGCGGCGCCGGCCTGCATCGTGTGGGACTTCATCGCCCGTCGCACCGGGGTGCTCAATGCCCTGATCCTCGCCGCGGTGCTGCAGATCGTCGGCATCCTGCTGCCGGTCGCGGTGGGCGGCATGGCGGGGGCGATCGCCGGCGCCCTGCTCTTCGGCGGCACCTTCATCGGCATGGTGAGCCTGGTGCTGACCATGGCCGGACGTTACTACCCGACGCGGCCGGCCAAGATGATGGGCAAGATGACCATCTCCTATGGCGTGGCGCAGATCCTCGGGCCGACGGTCACCGGCTGGCTGGGCGCGACCTTTGGCAGCTACGCCGGCGGGCTGTGGTTCGCCGCTGCGATGATGGCGCTCGGCACCGCGCTGCTGCTGGTGCTCAAGGCCGTCGGCCGGCGCGACGCGCTGGCTGAGGCGGGACGTGGCTGAGCGGGGGCGACTGTCGAGTGCGGAGTGCGGATGACGGGGGGCGAGGAGGCGCTGGGAAGGTTCGCGGCTGCCGCCGCTCCCACAGACGCCACCGCGCCGGCGGGGATCCCCGGCCTCGGGGGCTGTACGGCCCTCGTGTAGGAGCGGCGGCAGCCGCGAACACCGTGCCCCGCAGATCATGTCGCGCATTCCCTGCGCTGACGTTCGCGCCTTCCGGCGCTCCTACCAAAACCGTCGCGCTCCCGCTCCTGCGGGAGCGGCCGCCACTCATGAGCGCTGGCGTTCAATTCGCCGGCCTGGGCGGCCACGGTCGATCGTGGCGCAGGCAGAAGTCGCGCAGCAACAGGTTGGCCATCGCGTAGCGGATCGGGAACAGCGGCGGCAGCGCGTCCACGTGAAAGAAGCGCGCGTCCTCGATCTCGCCCGGGGCGCACACGATCTCGCCTGCTTCGTACTCGGCCTGGTAGCCGAGCATCAGCGCGTGCGGGAAGGGCCAGGCCTGGCTGGAAAAATAGCGCAGCGCGCGGATGCGCAACCCGGTCTCCTCGTGGATCTCGCGGTGCACCGCCTGCTCGGCCGATTCGCCGGCGTCGACGAAGCCGGCGAGCGTGCTGTAGAGCCCGGGTGGGAAGTGCGGCGAGCGCCCGAGCAGGATCTCCGGGCCACGCTCGACGGCGACGATCACCACCGGCGACACCCGCGGGAAGTGCTCACGGCCGCAGTCCGGTGCGCTGCAGCGCCGTGCCGGCGGGTCGGTCGTGAGCGTGGTGGGGGCGCCGCAGGCGCCGCAGAAGCGGTGTGCACGGTCGAACTCGAGCAACTCGAGCGCGCGCGCGGCGAGCGCCAGGGTCGTTGCGGACAGGCTGTCGAGCAGGCTCTTGAGGTGCTGGAATGCGAGCGGCGGCGGCGGCTCGGTGTCGCGGTCATGCACCGGCGGCCGTCGCCGGCAGCGAAGTCGAGCTGGCGCAGGACCGCGTCCGCAAGCGGCCGGGCAAGCGCCGCTGCGGGAGGCTGGCCCGCGGCGTCCACCAGGAGCTGATGGCCACGGAAGACGAGAACGATGGGGTTGGCGCGGTGCATGACGGTGCGTTCGGAAAGGCGGGGGAGGGCAAGCGCGGACGGTGGGCGCCGGGCTGGGCGCGCCAGCCGGCCGGGCAGCTTGCCACTGCGCCGGCGTCGGGGAAAGTGCCGGCAGGCGCCTGATCGCCGCCTGCCCGGGGGGCGTGTGCAGGTTTCGATGCCGGCGCGGTCGCTCAGTGGTATTTTTCCGCCGACTGCGAGCGCGCGGCCCGAGCGCCGCGCCGGCGACAGGGGGTCGCGTGCGGTTGTCGAGACAAGATCTAAAACACTAGGGGAAATCAATGTCTGCAGGGAAATCGAAGATCATCTACACGCTCACGGACGAAGCGCCGCTGCTCGCGACGTGCGCCTTCCTTCCGATCATCCGCACCTTCACCGGCCCTGCAGGCGTCGATATCGACGAGGCCGACATCTCGGTCTCGGCCCGCGTGCTGGCCGAGTTCCCGGAGTGTCTCGACGAAGCCCAGCGCGTGCCCGACACGCTCGCCGAGCTCGGCCGCCTGACCCTCGAGCCCGACACCAACATCATCAAGCTGCCCAACATCAGCGCCTCGGTCGCGCAGCTCAAGGCCTGCGTCAAGGAACTCCAGGAGAAGGGCTACAAGATCCCCGATTACCCCGAGGACCCCAAGACCGACGAGGAAAAAGCGCTCCGCGTCCGCTACGGCAAGTGCCTGGGTTCCGCGGTCAACCCGGTGCTGCGCGAAGGCAACTCCGACCGCCGCGCCCCCGCCGCGGTCAAGAACTACGCCAAGAAGAACCCGCATTCGATGGGCGAGTGGAAGCAGTGGTCGCAGACCCACGTCTCGCACATGCACCACGGTGACTTCTACCACGGCGAAAAGTCGATGACGATCGACAAGGCGCGCGACGTCAAGATGGAGCTGATCACCAAGTCGGGCAAGACCATCGTGCTCAAGCCCAAGCTGGCGCTGCTCGATGGCGAGATCATCGACTCGATGTTCATGAGCAAGAAGGCGCTGTGCGAATTCTACGAGCGTGAGCTCGACGACTGCCGCGAGGCCGGCATCCTGTTCTCGCTGCACGTGAAGGCGACGATGATGAAGGTCTCGCACCCGATCGTCTTCGGCCACTGCGTGAAGATCTACTACAAGGACGCCTTCGCCAAGCACGGCAAGCTGTTCGACGAGCTCGGCATCAACGTCAACAACGGCATGGTCGACCTGTACGAGAAGATCAAGACCCTGCCCGAGTCCAAGCACGACGAGATCATCCGCGACCTGCACGCGTGCAATGAGCACCGCCCCGAGCTCGCCATGGTCGATTCGGCCAAGGGCATCACCAACTTCCATTCGCCCAACGACATCATCGTCGACGCCTCGATGCCGGCGATGATCCGCCAGGGCGGCAAGATGTGGGGTGCCGACGGCAAACAGTACGACAGCAAGTGCGTGATGCCGGAATCGACCTTTGCCCGCATCTATCAGGAGATGATCAACTTCTGCAAATGGCACGGCAACTTCGACCCGCGCACGATGGGCACGGTGCCGAACGTCGGCCTGATGGCGCAGAAGGCCGAGGAGTACGGCTCGCACGACAAGACCTTCGAGATCTCCGAAGACGGCGTGGCCAACATCACCGATCTCGCCACCGGCGAAGTGCTGCTGAGCCAGAGCGTTGAAGCGGGCGACATCTGGCGCATGTGCCAGGTCAAGGATGCGCCGATCCGCGACTGGGTCAAGCTCGCCGTCACCCGCGCGCGCAACTCGGGCATGCCGGCGATCTTCTGGCTCGACCCCTATCGTCCGCACGAGAACGAGCTGATCAAGAAGGTCAAGACCTACCTCAAGGATTACGACACCAGCGGCCTCGACATCCAGATCATGTCGCAGGTGCGCGCGATGCGCGTGACCCTCGAGCGTGTCGCGCGCGGCCTGGACACCATCTCGGTGACCGGCAACATCCTGCGCGACTACCTCACCGACCTGTTCCCGATCATGGAGCTGGGCACCTCGGCCAAGATGCTGTCGATCGTACCGCTGATGAACGGCGGCGGCATGTACGAGACCGGTGCCGGCGGTTCGGCGCCCAAGCACGTGCAGCAGCTCACCCAGGAAAACCACCTGCGCTGGGATTCGCTGGGTGAATTCCTCGCCCTGGCGGTGTCGCTCGAGGATCTCGGCATCAAGACCGGCAATGTGCGCGCCAAGCTGCTCGCCAAGACCCTGGACGAAGCCACCGGCCGTCTGCTCGACGAGAACAAGTCGCCCTCGCCCAAGACCGGCAAGCTCGATAACCGCGGCAGCCAGTTCTACCTGGCGCTGTTCTGGGCCGAGCGCCTCGCGGAGCAGGGCGAAGACGCCGAGCTGGCGGGCAAGTTCGCATCCCTCGCCAAGTCGCTGCGTGAGAACGAAGCCAAGATCATCGAAGAAATGGCGGCGGTGCAGGGCAAGCCGGCCGACATCGGCGGCTACTACAAGCCCGATGCGGAGAAGACCATGGCCGTGATGCGGCCGAGCGCCACGCTCAACGCCATCCTGAAGGGCGCGCGCGCCGCCTGAGGCGGTTGATGTGCCGCCGGCCAGCGCCCGGCGGCCGGCGAACCCGAAAAGGGGCAGATCGACGAATGC
>JAKLLJ010000070.1 GCA_023150215.1 Thauera sp.
GTTGAGGGATACCTTGACACCATAGGCGCCGAAGCGTTGCGCCACCGAGTAGTCGAGGCACAGGCGGGGGCGGCGGTCGCTTACGTGGTCGAGCATGACGAGGGTGATCAGGCTGCCCAGGATGCCGGAAAGGATCAGGCTCCACGGCCCTGCGCCCACCATCGCGAGTCCGATGCTGGCCACGCCGGTCAGGATGCCCACCACCAGGCCGATCAGCGAGCGCTCCTTGAAGCGCATGTCCCGGTGCAGCGCGCTCGCCCGCGTGTTGACGAACGGCCGGAGCAGGAAACTGACCGCCGAGACCCGGATGAGATCGATGTAAAGAGGATTGCCGAAAACCTCTGCAAGCCACGGGGCGGAAACATAGAAGCCTGCGAAGATCACTGCGCCGATCAGTAGCTGTGCGGTAAACACCACGTCGAAGTCGCGCTCCGCTGCCTCCTTCGACTGCACGAGTGCCTGTCCCATGCCGCCGCCGCTGATCAGGCCGACGAAGCCGGTAAAGATCTGGATGGTGACGATGAAGCCGAAATCCTCGGGCACGAGCAGGCGCGCGAGGGCGATACCGAAGGCGAACTGCAGCACCTGTCCGCCGAGACTGCCGGTGAGGAGCCATTTGATGCCGCCGCGAATGGAATTGGATGTGCTCATCTGGAATCGCTGGGGGCCATGCCGAAGTCGCTGCCATCGCCATGCAGCGGCTTCGAGGTGCCGGGGGTGATCGGGTGACGTCGCGTGCCAGTCCAGCCGGCGAGGACGATGCCATTCATGCTTTGCTCCGGGCTGTCGGCGCCAATTGTGCACCGGATGCCATGACCCAGCCGTGAAATATGGCATTTCAAGCGGGATTGCATGTCCCAGACACGCTCGGTCCATCGAGACTCGTGGAGTTTGCGGCGAACGCGGGGGGTGTCGGTGGATAGGCTAGTCGTCAAGCGGATGCCCCCGCCTCACCCCCTCCTCTTCGACCTCCACCCGCACCCCCAGCCTTCCCGGTGTGAACCACCACCGCGTCGTGCGCCGCGCGCCGACGATCTCGGCACCGACGCGCTCGCCGTCCTCGAGGCGGGTGACGCGGACCGCCGGGGCCGCGGCGGTGGCGGCGGTCGGGAACATCACCACGAGGAACTGGTCCGCCCGTGCCTCGCGTGCCGGCATCAGCTCGATGCGCCAGGCGCCGGGCTCGGCGCGGCCGTGGCCGAGCTGGGCGATCGCGGCCTGGGCGCGGCCTTCCTCGTCGAAGTTCTTGCCATCGACGAAGAACTCGAAGCCGGGGCCGCCGATGCTGTGCAGCAGCGCCTGGCGCGGCAGCAGGACCTGTCCATGCAGGCGTCCGCCGCTGCGCCCCGGGCGGCCGCTGGCCGGGATGAAGAGATCGAAGCGATCGCTGCCCAGCACCGGTGCATCGATCGAATGCAGCAGCCAGCGCTTGCGGAATTCGGCTTTCGTGGCCACCACGTCGTCGAACACAAGCACCGCGTCGTTGACCTGGTCGTAGCCGAACACTCGCCACATGCGTTCGACCCGTCGCGTGCGGTCGGCGAAGCTGCCGCGGCCGGATTGGGCGTTGGTGTAGGCCGGCGTGAGGTCGGCGACTGCGACCGCGAGCCCGTCCTCGTCGAGGTGGGCGGCGATGCGGCCGGTGTGGTGGCTGTCGCGGCGCTGCCGCCATTGCTCGAGGTCGAGCGGTGCGGCGTCCACGCCCCAGCCCGAGCCGATGCGGCGCTGGCCGCCGTCGTTGGCGTAGCTGCGCGGGGTGGCATGGTCGAAGCCGGGGCCGGGCTGGTTGTCGGCGGGGTCGGTCACCGTGACCAGGTTGTGGGCGATGCTCTGGTAGGTGTAGTTCATGTGGTGGTCCGAGCCGTAGGCCGGGCCGTACCAGCCGCTGTCGATCGCCAGCGGGCCGCCCTTGAAAATGGTGAACGCGCCCTGGTCGAGGTGGCTGTGCGACCAGTAGTTGTCGCCGGCCTTGAAGCTGACCCAGGTGGCCTCGTCGCTCCAGTCGCTGCGCGCGACCAGCAGGCCGATGCCGTCGAACAGGCGCGCCAGCGGCAGCCGTGCCGCGGCGTTCGCATCGATCAGGCGGTGGTCGGACAGCGGCCCCCACGGCCAGCCGGTGGGGACCGGCCCGCCCGGCTGGCCGTCGCGGCCGCGTGGCCCGCCGGGGGGCGCCAGGGTGTAGGCGGCGGCGTGGCGGTATTCGAGCGCGAGCGGTGCGAGGTCGCGTGGTGCGCGGTCGAACCAGGCGCCGTCGCCCCAGCGCATATGGGTGCCGTCGGGTCGGGTCCGGTACACCAGGAAATCCAGAAAGCCCCGGATGCCCGGCTCGCTGGCGAAAAGATCCTCGCCGGTGGCGGCCCGCCACATGGCAGGCAGGGTATGGATCGCCTGGCCGATGCCAACCGCGACGTATTCGCCGCCTTCGTGCCAGCCGCCGTTGCGACCAAAAACCTGCCGCCAGACGGGCAGCACGCGGTTCTTCCACAGTTCGTGGGTAAAGCGCATGAACGACTCGCCGCGCGCATCGTCGCCATGGAGCGCGATGCTGCACGCCATCAGGGCCTGCAGCGGCGCGTTGTAAAGGAAGGCGTTGTAGGGCGAGAGCTGTTCGTCGCGAATCACCTTGACCAGATAGTCGCAACCTTCGCTGAGCTTGGTGCGCAGGGCGTTGCGCTCGGCCGCCGACCACTGCTCGTGCAGCCAGTCGTAGGCCAGCGCGAGCGGCTGGACCTGGCTGTGCCCGCGCTCGCTGAAGCGCGTCGCCAGCAGGCGCTCGTAAAGCGGCGCAAGCTGCACCGAGCCGGGGCGGATGAAGGCGGCGAGCGTGATGGCGTGGATGGCATTCGGGTTGTTGCGCGCAGCGCTGGCGATGTCGTCGAGATAGCGCGGATTGCCGGCCTGCAGGGCGGCGATGTCTGCCGCGCTCGGGTGGGGCAGGCGCGGGTGCGCAACGCGAAAGCCCGGCAGACTTGCCGGCGGCAGTGCGGAGGGCGGCGGGTAAGTGAGCTTCGCACTGTTGGCCGCTGGCAGGACCGGTCCGGCCGGCACGGTGACGACCACGAGCGCAACCAGCAGGAGCGCCGGCACCACGCCGATGACCAGGGCGGTGACCCATGGTGGACGCCGCTGCGTGGCATGCGCCGGGTGGGGGGGGACGCCAGCGCGCGCGGCCATCGTAGCCAGCGTTGCCTGTGGCGGCGGCGCTGCAGCCTGCATGTGCGCCAGCAGGCGCGCCGTGACCCAGTGCGCAAGCCATGCGCTGGCGGGGGCAAGGAGCAGGTTGGTGGGGTCGGGGCGCTCGCCGACGGTGAACAGCTTGAGAGTCTCGACCGCGAGGCACATCGACAGCGCAAGGAGCAGGCCGAGCAGGGCGGCGCCATGGCGATGGCGCGGAAAGGCGAGCGCGGCGACCACGCCCAGCGGCGCGTAGCTGCCGGCAACGAAGAGCAGGCTGCGGACGGCGACGGTCTCGGTGGTGTAGTAGTGGTAATAGAACGGCAGGAAACGGAGGTCGGCGAGCTTCTCCGTTGCGGCCCACAGCGGCTGCAGGCGCAGCGGCAACACGTCGTTGAGCGCGAGCACGAGCGCGAGGTAGAGCGGGCTGAGCAGCAGCGCCCAGCGCAGCAGTCGCCGGGTGTTGCCCTGCAGCCAGCGCAGCGGGTGGGTGCGCGCGAGCGCCACGCCCCAGACCGTGCCGAGCGCGCGCGTGAGCACCGAGATCGCCTGGGTGGTGCCCGAGGCGAGAACGATCTGCGCAGCCTCGATCCCCACGCCGATGACGGCGCCCAGGGCAACGCCGCTGCTCAGTCCCGGTGCTTGCCGGCGCGTGACGTGCTCACGAAGGCCCAATGCGAGCAGCAGGCCGAAGGGAATCATCAGCACCGCCTCGACGAACAGCTTCACCCCGCAGGTGAACGCGGGGCCGCAGGAAAGGCCGGGGCCGAGGCTGATGCTGCCGGGCTTGTCGAGCTTGCCTGCGAGCTCTTGTGCGCTGATCAGGAAATCGTAGGGGAAGAGGCTGAGTCCCGCGTAGGCAATCACGTACAGGCCCAGCACCGCGCGCAGGCTGTGCGTGCTGCCGCTCACGAAGCGCCGCCAGAGCCCTGCAACGCGCTGCCCGGCGATGAACCAGGTCGCGCAGCCGAGCGCCGTGCCCAGGCCCTCGGCGAGCAGGTCGTTGCGCGACACCGTGCGTGGCGGGAAGAAAAGCTGCAGGAATTCGATGCCGACGGCCAGCGCAAGGATCGCGACCAGCGTCGCAACGAGCATGGGCACGCGCAGCAAGGCCGACAGGCGGCTCGCCCACACCGCCCCGGTGGCGAAATAGGCGAGCACCAGGTAGAGCAGGATGTTGGCGACCCAGTCCGCGCGCGAGCCGACGCCGAGCGACAGCCAGGGCGTGGCCATGAACGCCTGCCAGGCGTCGGGGCGCGGGCGGAAGTCGAGCGGCACCAGGCTGCCATAGGCGACGAACAGTGCCCACAGCAGCGCAATCAGGGCGTGCTGGCGCGAACTCGCTGCGGGGTGGCCATGTCGGTCGGGCATCAGTGGAATTTTTCCTCGGTCAAGGGGGGCAATTGTCGTACGCCTCGCTTGCGGGTGCTATCTTGAATCGTCACCCGGACCGCTTACCACCCCAGCCGAAAGGACTCATCATGCAAAAATTCAGCCTTCTTGCCGGCGTGCTCGCCCTTGCCGGAGCCGCCCTCCCGGGGCAGGCGTTCGCCGCCTGCAGCGGGAATCCGATGAACCAGAATCAATTGAACGCGGTTTTTCCGGGCAACACCGTTTGCGCTCAGCGCGGATCCGAGCGCTGGCAGGAATACCACCAGTTGGGCGGTGCGTTGATCGACTACAAGCTGGGGCAAGGCCATCCGGTCGACCCCACCAAGCAGGTCGGGTCGTGGGCGATCGAGGGCAACGGTAGCGGCGCGCGCATGGCCTACGACTACGGTAATGGCGTGGTGTATCGCTATCAGGTCTATGCCGGCGGTGCGAGCTACAGCTTCTGCAATGGCAACGAACTGCACGATGCGACGGTGAGGCCCGGCCAGCAGCCTTGCGGCTTCTGACGCGCGCGCTTCATCACACCAGCGCTTCAACGACCCGCGGGTGTCCCAGAAAGCCCTGTGGGCTCGCGCTCGCGCCATAGGCCCCCGACTGGAACACGACCACGAAATCGCCGACCTGCGCGGCCGGCAGCGCCATGCGCTCGGCGATGATGTCGAGCGGCGTGCACAGCGGGCCGACCACCGACACCGGCTCGCCGGCGGGCGCATCCATGCGGTTGCCGATCACCACCGGATAGTTCTTGCGCAGCACCTGGCCGAAGTTGCCGCTCGCCGCCAGGTGGTGATGCAGGCCGCCGTCGGCGACCAGGAAGGTGTGGCCGCGCGAGACCTTGATGTCGGTGACGCGGCACACGTAGATGCCGGCCTCGCCGACCAGGTAGCGGCCGAGCTCGAGCACGATGCGCGCATGCGGCAGGCGCTCGCCGGCCTCGGCGACAATGTCGGCGAGCGCGGCGCCGATCGGGGCGAGGTCCAGCGCTTGTTCGCCTGGGAAGTACGGAATGCCGAAGCCGCCGCCAAGGTTCAGCGTGCGCACCGGCGCCGGGGCGTGTGCGGCCAGGTGCAGGGCGAGCGCGAAGCTCTTCCGTTGCGCCTCGACGATCGCTTCGGCCTTGAGGTTCTGCGAGCCGGCAAAGAGGTGGAAGCCCTCGAAGGCGAGCCCGGCGCGGCCGATCTCGGCGAGCACGGCGGGCGCCTGTTCGGCATCGACGCCGAATTGCTTGGGCCCGCCGCCCATCTTCATGCCCGAGGACTTGAGCTCGAAGTCCGGATTCACCCGCAGCGCCACCCGCGCCGGCACGCCGAGCACGGTCGATGCCGCGGCGAGCGGCGCGATCTCGCGTGCCGACTCCACATTCACCAGGATCCCGGCGGCCACCGCCTGGCGCAGCTCGGCGTCGCGCTTGCCGGGGCCGGCGAAGCTGACCTTGCGCGGATCCGCACCCGCGTCGAGCGCGACCTGCAGCTCGCCGGCCGAGGCGACGTCGATGCCGTCGACCAGGCGGGCCATGTGCCCCACCAGCGCCGGCATCGGGTTGGCCTTCATCGCATAGTGCAGCTCCACCTCGGCCGGCAGCGCCGCACGCAGCTCGGCGACACGGCGCGCGAGCAGGGCGCGGTCGTGGGCGTAGAAGGGCGTCTGGCCGATGCGCGCGGCGAGCCGGGACAGCGGCTGGCCGCCGACGAGGAGTTCGCCGCCCTGCACCGCGAACTGCGTCTGTGGGGCGTGGGTGGGCGGGGTACGGGCTGGGGTGTTCATGCGGCGGCTCCTTGTGCGAGCGCGTCACTCAGCGTCCTGCGGTCGATCTTGCCGTTGGGGTTGCGCGGCAGCGGGCCGGGGCGTTGCTCGACCTGGGTCGGCACCATGTAGGCCGGCATGCGGCTGCGGCATTCGGCGAGCAGCGCGTTGGTGTCCACATCGCGCCCGGGGGGCGGGGTGACGATGACCGCGATGCGCTGGCCCAGGGTGGGGTGGGGCAGGCCGCAGGCGACGCATTCGCCGACCAGGCCGGTGGCGTAGAGGATCTCCTCGACCTCGGTGGGGCTGACGCGATAGCCGGAGGTCTTGATCATCTCGTCGCGGCGGCCGATGAAGTAGAGGAAGCCCTCGTCGTCGCGGCGCACGGTGTCGCCGGAGAACACCGCGATCTCGGGCAGCACCAGGCCGGCTTCGCGCCCGGGCGCGGCGGCGGGCAGCGGGCGGAAACGCTCGGCGGTGCGCGCGGGGTCGTTCCAGTAGCCCATCGCCACCAGCGCACCGCGCTGCACCAGCTCGCCGGGCTCGTTGGGGGCGCATTCGCTGCCGTCCTCGCGCAGCACCAGCACCTCGGCATCGGGGATGGCCTTGCCGATCGAGTCGGGTCGGTGGTCGACCTGTTCCGGGGGCAGGTAGGTGGCGCGGAAGGCCTCGGTGAGGCCGTACATCAGGTAGGGCTGGGTCTGCGGAAGCTGGCTGCGCAGGCGGGTGAGGGTGTCGAGCGGCATGCGCCCGCCGGTGTTGGCGATGTAGCGCAGGTGGGCGTCGATGCCCTGCGGCCAGTCGAGCTGGGCGAGCTGGATCCACAGCGGCGGCACTGCGGTGAGGCCGGTCACGCGCTCGCGCTCGATCGTCCTGAGCACATCGCGCGGCAGCAGCCAGTTGAGCAGCACCACGCGCGCACCCGCCTGGAAGGCGGTGGTGAGCTGTGACAGGCCGGCGTCGAAGGACAGCGGCAGCGCGGCGAGCAGGGTGTCGCCGGCGTGGTTGCCAAGGTAGTGGGCGACGCTGCGCGCGCCCGCCATCATGTTGCGGTGGGACAACACCACGCCCTTGGGCTGTCCGGTGCTGCCCGAGGTGTACAGGATCGCCGCCATGTCGCTGTCGATGACGCGGTGGCCGGTGGCCGGTGGCGCGGCCATCAGCTCGTCCCACAGGTGCACTGCGGCGCCCGGTACCGTCGGGCGCGCGGCGGGCGCGCCGATCAGCACCACCTGGCGCAGGTCGTGGCAGGCGGCGAGGCCGTCGCCGAGCGCGGCCAGTCGTTCCGCGCTGGTGACCAGCACGCGTACGTTGCAGTCGCGCAGGATGTGGCCAACCTGCCCGGCCTTGAGGATCGGGTTCACCGGCACGAACACGCCCCCGGCAGCGCTGGTGCCGAACGCAGCGACGACGAACTCGGGGCGCTTGTCGAGGTAGATGGCGACGCGCTCGCCGCGGGCGAGGCCGAGGCCGAGCAGTCCGGCGCCAAAGCGCGCGGTCGCGGTTTGCAGTTCGCCATACGTGGCACGTATGCTGCCGCTGGCAACGGCGATCGGTGCCGGATCGCGGTCGGCGGCGGCGTCGATGAGATGGTGGAGCAGGGATTTGGCGTGCATCGGTGGCCTTATTGCCGTGTGGTGCGCAGACTTGCTCAAGGTCGCCAGTATAATGCGCGCGTTTTTCGGGGCGACCCTGCCGGCGTCCTGCACCCCGTGGAGAGATGATGTCCGATCCGATTCAGAAGGAAGTGCTGGTGCTGCTCGACGAGGTGCTCAACCTCGGCGGCCGTGCGCTCGCTTTTGCCGCCGACACGCCCCTGCTGGGCGAAGTGCCCGAACTCGACTCGATGGCGGTGATCGCCGTCATCCAGGAGATCGAGGAGCGTTTCGGCATCGAGGTGCCGGACGACGAGGTCGATGGCAACTCCTTCGCGACCGTGGGCACCGTGGTCGACTTCGTCACCCGCCTGAGCGCACGCCGCGGCGGCTGAGCCGGCGCGCGCTTCAGCCGCTGAACGGAAACACGAGCGGCACCAGCGCCAGCACCATCACCGAATAGGTGATGCTGACCGGCAGGCCGGCGCGCAGGAAGTCGCGCATGCGGTAGCGGCCCGCCGAATACACCATCAGGTGGGTCTGGTAGCCGAAGGGGACCAAAAAGCCGGCGCTCGCGCCGTAGGCCACCACCATCACGAAAGGCGTGGGGTCCGCCCCGAAGGCGCGCGCGGTGCCGAGCGCGATCGGGAACGCGAGCGCGGCGGCGGCGTTGTTGGTGACCACCTCGGTGAGCACCAGGGTGATCAGATACACCCCGGCGAGCGCGGCATACACGCCATGGCCGTCGAACAGCGCCCGCATCCAGCCCGCCATCAGTTCGGCCGCGCCCGAGCGTTCGACCACGCCGGCAATCGCCAGCGCCGATCCGATCACCACCAGCAGCTCGAACGGAAAGCGCCGCCGCATCTCCCCGAGCGTGAGCAATCCGCTGCCGAGTAGTGCCGCCAGCAACAGCAGCAGGCCGCCGAACAGCGACAGCACGCCGCAGGCCGCGAGCGCGATCACGAGCGCGAAGCCCGACAGCGCCGCGGTGCTCTGCTGCGGGCTGAGCTTGGGTCTCACGCCCGAGCCGTTGAGGATGTGGAAGTTGCGGTCGAGGTTGCGGTGCTGGAAGAAGTCCGCTCCCGCTGCCAGCAGCAGGCTGTCACCGACACGCAGCGGGATGCGGCCGAGCTGGCCGGTGAGGCGCTTGTCGCCGCGGCGGATGCCGACCACCCCGGCATCGAACATGGTGCGGAAATCCACCTCGCGCAGGGTCTTGTTGGCGAGGTCGGATTCATTCGATAGCACGACCTCGACCAGGTTGGACTTGAGCAGGGCATCGGCGCCGGCGCCGAACACCTCGAGCCCGGCAAAGCGCTGCAGTGCCTGCACGCGCGCGACCTCGCCGGTAAACACCAGGATGTCGCCGGCGTGCAGCAGCTCGGCCGGGCCGACCGGGGAGATCAGCCGATCCGCGCGCTCGATCTCGAGCAGGAACAGGCCTTCGAGCTTGCGCAGGCGGTTGTCCTCGATGCTGCGCCCGATCATCGGCGAGCCGTCGGCGACGCGGGCCTCGAGGAAATAGGTCGAGCGCGCCTCGCCCTCGCTCGAGGCGTTGGCCGGCAGCAGGCGCGCGCTCAGCGCCATCACCCCGATGCAGGCCACCGCGACCGGCAGGCCCACCCAGGTGAACTGGAACATGTGCAGCGGCGGCAGGCCGGCATCGACCACGAAGGAGTTGACCACCAGGTTGGTCGAGGTGCCGACGAGCGTGGTGACCCCGCCCAGGATGGAGGCATACGAGAGCGGTATCAGCAGCTTGGAGGCGGGGTGCCGGCGTTGGCGGGCCACCGTGCCGAGCAGCGCGCCGACCACCGCGGTGTTGTTCATGAACGCGGAGATCAGGCAGGCGAAGGACGACAGGCGTAGCGTCGCCACGCTGGTGCGGCCCTTGAGCAGCGCGTCCGAGAGCTGGTCGAGCAGCGGCGAGCGCTCGAGTGCGAGCGACACCAGCAGCAGCAGGATCAGGGTGGCGAGGGCCGGGTTGGAGAAGCTCGTCAGCAGCGCATCCTGGCTGGCGAGGCCGAGCAGGTGGTAGCCGCCCGCCCAGCTCGCGAACAGGATCGCCGGGCTGAGGCGGCCGTGGATCAGCAGCGCCAGCAACAGGCCGATCGAGCCGAGGACGAGATGGGCGGTCATCGCAGCGCGGGGCTCAGCCGAGCCCGCTGGCGACGAAGTGCGGGTTGTCCAGCCCCGGCTTGCCGTAGCGCAAGGGTTCGCCGGCGAGGGTGCGCACCGTGCCGCCGGCTGCGGCGAGCACGGCGTGGCCGGCGGCGATGTCCCATTCCATGGTGCGGCCCAGGCGCGGGTAGAGATCGGCCTCGCCGCTGGCGATCAGGCACAGCTTGAGCGAGGAGCCGGCGTTTCTCAGCGCGGCGACCTTGCGCCCGGCGAGAAAGGCGTCGAGCGCGGCGGTGTCGCCGTGCGAGCGGCTGGCAACCACGGTGAGGCCCTCGGCCGGCGCCGCGCGGCAGCGGATCGGCCGTCGCCTGCCTCCCTCCTCGACGAAGGCGCCGTGGCCGGCGGCGCCGAGGAACAGGCGGTCGATGGCCGGTGCCAGCACGGCGCCGAGCACCGGCACGCCGTGCTCGACGAGCGCGATGTTGACGGTGAATTCGCCGTTGCGGCTGATGAATTCCTTGGTGCCGTCGAGCGGATCGACCAGCCAGAAGCGCGCGGCGACCGCCGGTACGCGGCCGGCGGCGACCGCCTCCTCGGCGATCACCGGCACACCCGGGAGCAGGGCCTCGAGCGCGGGCAGGATCAGCGCCTCGGCACGCTCGTCGGCTGCGGTGACCGGCGAGGCGTCGTCCTTGCCGCGCACGTCGAAGTCGGTGCGATACACCGCCATGACCAGTTCGCCGGCGGCGCGGATGAGTGGAACGAGGCCTTCGAGCAGGTCTGCGGGTGCGGAGGAGGGCATGGCGGCGTTCCGGTTGCGTGCGATGACGGGCGCGAGTTTACCCTGTAGTGGAAAGTTCGCGGCTGCCGCCGCTCCTGCGTGGCCTCGGCCGTGGCTGCTCCAGGCAGGTGCGGCGGCGGCCGCGAGCCCTTGCCCGAGGCGCTTGCCCGTGCGTAATCGGCAGGGCTGCGGAATAATGCCAGCCGCGCGGCAGAATGCCTGGCCGCGGCCGATCGCTTCGCGCGATCATCCACCACCGTCCCCGTCCGCCCTTGCTACCCATGTCCAGTCCACAAACGACCAGTCTGACCCATCTGCAGCGCCTCGAAGCCGAGAGTATCCACATCATGCGTGAGGTGGTGGCAGAGGCCGACAATCCGGTGATGCTCTATTCGATCGGCAAGGACAGCGCGGTGATGCTGCACCTGGCGATGAAGGCCTTTTATCCGGCGGTGCCGCCCTTTCCGCTGCTGCACGTCGACACGCGCTGGAAGTTCCGCGAGATGTACACGTTTCGCGACCGCATGGCGGGCGAGACCGGGATGCAGCTCCTGGTGCACATCAATCCCGAAGGTGTCGAGAAAGACATCAACCCCTTCACCCACGGCTCGGCGATCCACACCGACATCATGAAGACCGAGGGCCTCAAGCAGGCGCTCGACCAGCACGGCTTCGACGTCGCCTTCGGCGGGGCGCGCCGCGACGAGGAAAAGTCTCGCGCCAAGGAGCGCGTGTTCTCGTTTCGCACCGCGCAGCACCGCTGGGACCCGAAGAGCCAGCGCCCCGAGCTGTGGAAGCTCTACAACGCCAGGAAGCACAAGGGCGAGTCGATCCGCGTGTTCCCCCTGTCGAACTGGACCGAGCTCGACATCTGGCAGTACATCTACCTCGAGAACATCCCCATCGTGCCGCTCTACTACGCCGCGGTGCGCCCGGTGGTCGAGCGCGACGGCACGCTGATCATGGTCGACGACGAGCGTATGCCGCTGCGCCCGGGCGAGGTGCCGATGATGAAGAAGGTGCGCTTCCGCACTCTGGGCTGCTATCCGCTCACCGGCGCGATCGAGTCCGAGGCCGACACCCTGCCGGCGATCATCCAGGAGATGCTGCTGGCCAGGACCTCGGAGCGCCAGGGGCGGGTGATCGACCACGACTCGGCCGCCTCGATGGAAAA
>JAKLLJ010000071.1 GCA_023150215.1 Thauera sp.
AGGCCGTGGCCGGCAAGTCGGTGCGCACGGTCGATGTGCCCGCGGCCGACCGCAACCGCTTCTCGCTCACCGACGAGGACGTGCTCGAGCTCGCCCGCTACGCGGTCATCATCGAGAAGCACTACGGTCGCCCGATGGACATCGAGTGGGGCAAGGACGGTGTCGACGACAAGCTCTACATCCTGCAGGCGCGCCCCGAGACGGTGAAGAGCCAGGACGAGGGCCTGGTGATGGAGAAATACCGCCTCAAGCAGTACGGCAAGGCGCTCACCCACGGTCGCGCGATCGGCCAGAAGATCGGTGCCGGTGTGGTGCGCATCGTCAGTGACGCCTCCGAGATGAACCGCGTGCAGGCCGGCGACGTCCTCGTCACCGACATGACCGATCCCAACTGGGAGCCGGTGATGAAGCGTGCGAGCGCGATCGTGACCAACCGCGGCGGGCGCACCTGTCACGCCGCGATCATCGCGCGCGAACTCGGCATCCCCGCCATCGTCGGCTGCGGCAACGCCACCGAGGTGCTGCAGGAGGGTGAATCGGTCACCGTTTCTTGTGCCGAGGGCGACACCGGCTACGTCTATCGCGGCAAGCTGGAGTTCGAGATCATCACCACCGACATGGGCAATCTGCCCGAGATCCCGGTGAAGATCATGATGAACGTGGGCAACCCTGAACTCGCCTTCGAGTTCGCGCAGATCCCCAACGGCGGCGTTGGCCTGGCGCGCCTGGAGTTCGTCATCAACAACATGATCGGCATCCACCCCAAGGCCATCCTCGAGATCGGTCAGGTGCCGGCCAGCTTGCGCGACGAGATCCATCGTCGTTCCCGCGGCTACGCGACGCCCAAGCAGTTCTTCATCGAGAAGCTGGTCGAGGGCGTGGCCACCATCGCTGCCGCCTTCTACCCGAAGCCGGTGATCGTGCGCATGTCCGACTTCAAGTCGAACGAGTACCGCAAGCTGCTCGGCGGCGAGATCTACGAGCCGGAAGAAGAAAACCCGATGCTCGGCTTCCGGGGTGCCTCGCGCTACATCGCCCACAGTTTCCGCGACTGCTTCGAGATGGAAGTGGCGGCGATGAAGAAGGTGCGCAACGAACTCGGCCTCACCAACGTGCAGATCATGATTCCGTTCGTGCGCAACGTCGAAGAGGCGAAGGGCGTGGTCGAACTGCTGGCCGAGCACGGCCTCAAGCGCGGCGTCAATGACCTGAAACTGATCATGATGTGCGAGATCCCGTCGAACGCGATCCTCGCCGAGCAGTTCCTTGAGCACTTCGACGGCTTCTCGATCGGCTCCAACGACCTCACCCAGCTCACTCTGGGCCTGGACCGCGACTCGGGCCTGGTGGCGCACGCCTTTGATGAGCGCGATCCGGCAGTTAAGCTGTTGCTGTCGATGTCGATCCAGGCGGCGAACAAGCTCGGCAAGTATGTCGGCATTTGCGGGCAAGGCCCGTCGGATCATCCCGACCTGGCCGAGTGGCTGATGGATGAGGGTATCCAGACGATCTCGCTGAACCCTGACACGGTGGTCGACACCTGGCTCAAGCTTGCTGCGCATCGCGCGAGCTAAGCTCGTATCGCAGCCTGCAGTACAGAAAGGTGCTGGCTCGGGTGGCCAGCACCTTTTTTTATGCATCCGTCCGTAAGGGCAATGCCATGCGGGAGCGCTTGCCCTTAAGATGCTTGCTGTCGGCATTTGCAGGGTCGGGTTCGGACGATGTCCAGCGTCAGTGTGGAGTTTCCGGGGGGGCTTCCCGCCGGGTCGGGTGAGGCGGTCGCGCCTGAGTTGCAAGCGTCGCCTTCGCCGCAATCGTCGCCCTCGCCGCCGTGCGGTGTAGCCGCTCATCTCGCGCTCGATGCGCTGGCCGCGCGCTACGCACGGCTGTCCGGGGCGGCGTTCTACGAGGCGGTATGTCGCCACCTCGTGGAGGCGCTGGAACTCGACTGGGTCTTCATCGGACAGCTCGCGTCCGACCGGACGAGCGTGGAGGTTCGTGCCGGCTGGAAGGATGGCAAGGCGCTGCGGCCTTCTGCTTATGTCCTCGCGGGCACCCCGTGCGAGGGCACCATCCTCGATGGCGCGTGCATTCATGCGCGCGACGTGAGTCGCCGCTTTCCGCACGATCTCGCACTCGCCAAGGAGGGGGTCGAGGCGTATGCCGGGATGCCGCTGTTCGATCGCGAGGGGCAGGTGCTCGGCCTGATCGTCGCCTTGCACAGGCGGCCTTTCGATGACGAGATTTCGCTGCGCATGTTGCTGGAGGTCTTCGATGACCGGGTCGCCGCCGAGCTGCTGCGCGAACGCGTCGAGCGCGTGCTGACCGGGCGGATCGCCTTCGAACGGGTGGTCGCGCAGATTTCTTCCGAGCTCATCCTCGCGCCGCCCGCCGCGCTCGACCTGCATATCGATCGTGCGCTGGGCGAGCTCGGCCGTTTCGCGCAGGCCGATCGCGCCTTCGTTTTCCAGAGCTCGGACGATGGCATGCTGTTCGACAACACCCACGAGTGGTGCGTCCACGGCGTCGAGCCGCAGCGCGCGTCTCTGCAGGGGGTGCCGCTCGACGAGGCGCCTTTGTTCCTGCGCACGATCAAGCATTTCGCGATCGTGGATTTTCCTTGCATCGACGCGCTGCCGGCAGCGGCCGAGGCGGATCGGAAACTGCTCCGCGCGCAATCCATCCAGTCCGTGCTGGCGGCGCCGATGGTGGCAAATGGCCGCCTGCTCGGCTTCGTTGGCCTGGATGCAGTGCGCCGGCAGCGCACTTGGTCGGATGAAGACCGCACGCTGCTGACCCTGGTCGGCAACGCATTCACGGGAGTGCTGGAGCGCAAGCGTGCGCTCGATGGCCTGCTCGCGAGCGAGGCGCGCTACCGGTCGGTGGTGGAAAGCGTCAAGGAGGTGATCTTCCAGCTCGACGAAGCAGGGCGCTGGACCTTCCTCAACAAGTCATGGGCCAGCCTCACCGGGTATCGACTTGAGGACAGCCTCGGTCGCGCCTTCCTGAGCTACGTGCATCCGGATGACCGCGAGCAGCACGGCGAGGTCTTCGAGCAGGTGCTGAGCGGGGAGCTCGTGACCTGTGTCCATGCGGCACGCTACCGTTGCGCGGGCGGCGGCTTTCGCTGGCTGGAGCTGAGCGCACGGCCGATCCTCGATGCGTGTGGCAAGCCGGTGGGCCTGTCCGGAACACTCGACGACATCACCAGGCAGAAGGAGCATGAGTCCCGCCTGGAGCACATCGCGCACTACGACGCGCTCACCGGTCTACCCAACCGGGTGCTGCTCAACGACCGCATGCAGCGCGGCATGGCGCAGGCGCGCCGGCGCGGGCAGCAGCTCGCGCTGGCCTGGATCGACCTTGACGGTTTCAAGGCGATCAATGACACGCTCGGCCATCAGGCTGGCGATCAGTTGCTGGTGGTGGTGGCGGCGCGCATGAAGGCGGCGCTGCGCGAGGGCGACAGCATCGCGCGCCTCGGTGGCGACGAATTCGTTGCGGTGCTGCTCGATCTGCCCGATACGGAGTCCTGCGTGTTGCTCACGCAGCGCCTGCTCAACGCAGTTTCGCAATCGGTGACGATCGCCGGACGCGAGGTGAAGGTATCGGCCAGCATCGGCCTGACGCGCTATCCCCAGCCCGATGAGCTCGACGCCGACCAGCTGCTGCGCCAGGCCGACCTCGCCATGTACCAGGCCAAGCTCGCCGGCAAGAACCGCTACCACATCTTCGACGGCGCGCATGACCGCGCCGAGTGCGGCCGCCACCCGACGCTGGCGAGTATCCGCAGTGCGCTGCACAGCGGAGAGTTCGGCCTGCTTTACCAGCCCAAGGTGAATATGCGCAAGGGCAAGGTGGTGGGCATGGAGGCCTTGATCCGCTGGCGGCATCCGCAGCTGGGTGAACTCGAGCCGGCGGCCTTCCTGCCCGTGGTGGCGGACCATCCGCTCGCGATCGAGATCGGCGACTGGGTGATCGACCGCGCGCTGGCGCAGATCGCCGCCTGGAAGCGTGCGGGCGTGCATCTGCCGGTCAGCGTCAACATCGGTGCGCGCCACCTGCAGGTGGCCGATTTCATGCTGCGCCTGCAATCGGCGCTTGCGCGCCATCCCGAGGTCGGGCCGGGCGGGCTTGAACTGGAGGTGCAGGAGGCGAGTGCGCTCGAGAGCGTCGCGCAGGTCGCGCGTATCGTCGAGGCTTGTGCGCAGATCGGCGTGTCGTTTGCGCTTGACGACTTCGGCACCGGGTTTTCCTCACTCGCCTGCCTGAAGCGCTTGCCCGCTGCCCGCCTGAAGATCGATCAACTCTTCGTGCGCGGAATGCTCGAAGATGCCGACGACCTCGCGATCCTGACCGCGATCATCGGGCTGGCCGGCGCATTTCGCCGCGAGTTGATTGCCGAGGGCGTGGAATCGGTCGAACACGGCACGCGCTTGCTGCAGCTTGGCTGCGAGGTGGCGCAGGGCCATGGCATCGCGCGGCCGATGCCGGCGGCCGAGGTGGCGGCGTGGGCGTCAAGCTGGTCGCCGCCCGCGGCATGGACGCACCCGAGCGCGTGATCGCGCTCGGGCCGTGTGCGCGCGCTCAGGCCACGGTGACCGGGATCTTGCCGATCCGGGCCTGCCATTCCTGCGGTCCAGTGTTGTGCACGCTGCTGCCGTTGGCGTCGACGGCGACCGTCACCGGCATGTCCTGCACGGTGAACTCGTAGATCGCTTCCATGCCGAGGTCCTCGAAGCCGACGACCCTGGCTTCCTTGATTGCCTTCGACACCAGGTAGGCTGCGCCGCCGACCGCCATCAGGTAAGCCGACTTGTTGTCCTTGATCGCCTCGATGGCGACCGGGCCGCGCTCGGACTTGCCGATCATCGAGATGAGGCCGGTCTTCTCCAGCATCATGCGGGTGAACTTGTCCATGCGGGTGGCGGTGGTGGGGCCGGCGGGGCCGACGACTTCGTCGCGCACCGGATCGACCGGGCCGACGTAGTAGATGACGCGGTTGGTGAAGTCGACCGGCAGCTTCTCGCCCTTTTCCAGCATGTCGGCGATGCGCTTGTGCGCGGCGTCCCGGCCGGTGAGCATCTTGCCGTTGAGCAGCAGGATCTGGCCCGGCTTCCACGCGGCGACCTCTTCGCGGGTCAATGTGTCGAGGTTCACGCGGGTGGCGACGTTGGTGTCGGCCTTCCAGGTGACCTGCGGCCAGTCCTCGAGCCTGGGCGTCGGCAGATGCGCCGGGCCGGAGCCGTCGAGGTGGAAGTGCACATGACGGGTGGCGGCGCAGTTCGGGATCATCGCAACCGGCAGCGAGGCGGCGTGGGTCGGGTAGTCCATGATCTTGACGTCGAGCACGGTGGTGAGGCCGCCGAGGCCCTGGGCGCCGATGCCGAGCGCGTTGACCTTGTCCATCAGTTCGAGACGCAGCGCTTCCACGCGGCTGAGTTGGGCGCCGGAGGCGGCCTTCTCGCGCAGCTCGTGGATGTTGACCTGCTCCATCAGCGACTCCTTGGCGAGCAGCATCGCCTTCTCGGGCGTGCCGCCGATGCCGATGCCGAGGATGCCCGGCGGACACCAGCCGGCACCCATGGTCGGAACGGTCTTGATCACCCAGTCGACGATCGAATCGGAGGGGTTCAGCATGACCATCTTGGTCTTGTTCTCCGAGCCGCCGCCCTTGGCTGCGCAGATCACCTCGACGTGATCGCCCTCGACGATCTCGTAGTGGACCACCGCCGGGGTGTTGTCCTTGCTGTTCTGACGTGCGCCGGCGGGGTCGAGCAGCACCGAGGCACGCAGCTTGTTGTCGGGATCGTTGTACGCGCGGCGCACGCCTTCGTTGATCATTTCCTGGACGCTCAGCTTCGCATCCCACTGCACCTTCATGCCGACCTTGAGGAAGACCACCGCGATGCCCGTATCCTGGCAGATCGGACGGTGGCCTTCGGCGGCCATGCGCGAGTTGGTCAGGATCTGCGCGATCGCATCTTTCGCGGCCGGGCTTTCCTCGCGCGCGTAGGCTTCCCCGAGCGCCTGGATGTAGTCGAGTGGGTGGTAGTAGCTGATGTACTGGAAGGCATCCGCGATCGACTGGATGAGGTCTTCCTGGCGAATGATCGTCATGGCGCTTGGTCTCCGGAATGACGTGGGGGCAGAATGACGTACACGGACCGCAGCGGCCGGAAGTGCTGACGGCAGGGGTCGCGATGGCCCGGACTGGCGGCGGATTCTAACACCGGGGCAGGCGCTCGTCGCTGGCGGTGCGGTGTAAGTCCTGTGTAAGATAGATATTCTTTAATGCCGGCGTTTCGAACGGTATCCGAGCGTTCGAGCGGCGGTGGGCCTGCAAGGCTCGCCGGCGCCCGGGCGAATCAAAGGCTGGATTCAACCAGCCCGCCCGTAAAGGGTCAGCTTCAACCATTTGAACAGTTGAGGAGAGGTGAGCATGTCCAATGAGCAGCAAGTCCGCATTTACAACCCTTCGGAAGAGATGGTCAGGAACGCAGCGGTGTCCGGCATGGACGGATATCGCGCGTTGTGCAAGGAGGCCGATGACGACTACGAAGGCTTTTGGGGCCGTCGTGCCAAGGAATTGCTGGATTGGAAGGAGCCCTTCACCCAGGTGCTCGACGCGTCGAACGCACCTTTCTTCAAGTGGTTCGCCGACGGCAAGCTCAACGTCTCCTACAACTGCCTGGACCGCAACGTCAATAACGGTCTCGGCGACAAGGTCGCGCTGATCTTCGAAGCCGACGGCGGCGAAGTCGCCCGGATCACCTACAAGGACCTGCTCTCCCGCGTCAGCAAGTTCGCCAATGCCCTGCGCGGCATGGGTGTCAAGAAGGGTGATCGCGTCATCATCTACCTGCCGATGTCGGTTGAAGGCGTGGTGGCGATGCAGGCCTGCGCCCGCATCGGTGCCACCCACTCGATCGTGTTCGGCGGCTTCTCCGCCCAGGCCCTGCGTGATCGCATCGAGGACGCCGGCGCGGTCGCGCTGATCACCTCGGATGGCCAGTTCCGCGGTGGCAAGGCGCTGCCGCTCAAGCCGATCGCCGACGAGGCGCTGTCGCTCGGCGGTTGCGACACGGTCAAGAACGTCATCGTCGTCAAGCGCACCGGTGCCGACGTCGCCATGGTCGCCGGCCGCGACACCTGGTACCACGAAGCGGTCGCCGACCAGTCCGAGACCTGCGAACCAGAGTGGGTCGAAGCCGAGCACCCGCTGTTCATCCTCTACACCTCGGGTTCCACCGGCAAGCCCAAGGGCGTGCAGCACTCCTCCGGCGGCTATCTGCTGCAGGCCGTGCTGTCGATGAAGTACACCTTCGACATCAAGCCGGACGACGTCTATTGGTGCACCGCCGACATCGGCTGGGTCACCGGTCACACCTACATCACCTACGGCCCGCTCGCCTGCGGCGCGACCGAGATCGTGTTCGAAGGCGTGCCCACCTATCCCGACGCGGGCCGCTTCTGGAAGATGATCCAGGACCACAAGGTCAGCATCTTCTACACCGCGCCGACCGCGATCCGTTCGCTGATCAAGGCTGCCGACAACAACCCGGCCGTGCATCCCAAGCAGTACGACCTGTCCTCGCTGCGCATCCTGGGTTCGGTGGGCGAGCCGATCAATCCGGCCGCCTGGGAGTGGTACTACGAGAACGTTGGCGGCGGTCGCTGCCCGATCGTCGATACCTTCTGGCAGACCGAGACCGGTGCGCACATGATCACCCCGATGCCGGGCGCCACGCCAATGGTTCCGGGTTCGTGCACGCTACCTTTCCCGGGCATCATGGCCGCGGTGGTCGACGAGACCGGCACTGAAGTGCCCTGGGGCCAGGGCGGCATCCTGGTGGTCACCAAGCCGTGGCCCTCGATGATTCGTACCGTGTGGGGCGACCCCGAGCGCTTCAAGAAGACCTACTACCCCGAGGACTTCAAGGGCAAGCTCTACCTCGCGGGAGACGGCGCCATCCGTGACGCCGAGACCGGTTACTTCACCATCACCGGTCGTATCGACGACGTGCTGAACGTCTCCGGCCACCGCATGGGCACGATGGAAATCGAGTCGGCCCTGGTCGCGCACGAGAAGGTGGCCGAGGCCGCCGTGGTCGGTCGTCCGGACGACCTGACCGGCGAGGCGATCGTGGCCTTCGTGGTGCTCAAGGGTGCGCGTCCGACCGGCGAGGATGCCGCGAAGATGATCAAGGAGCTGCAGAACTGGGTGGGCCACGAGATCGGGCCGATCGCCAAGCCGAAGGACATCCGCTTCGGCGAGAACCTTCCCAAAACCCGCTCCGGCAAGATCATGCGCCGCCTGCTGCGCCAGCTTGCCAAGGGCGAGGACGTGACGCAGGACACCTCGACGCTCGAGAACCCGCACATCCTCGAACAGCTCAAGGGCTGATCTCTTGGCGGCCGGGAGCCCATTCCCGGCCGGCCATGAACGACAGGAGGAAGGCCGGCCCCCCGGGGCCGGCGCCGGGGGGAGACCAGGTACGCGCAACGCGTACCCCTGATCGTGCGGTGCGCCGACCCTGCCGTAAAGAGCAGGGCGGTGCCTCGCCATTTCCATTGCCGTGGCAGACATCATGGGAGCGACATGATGCGCAAGGGACTGGCCGGACAGCGCCTGGTTGCGGTGTTCATCGCGGGCATGCTGCTGCTCAATTATCCGGTGCTGTCCTTGTTTGACCGACCACTGGTCGTGTTCGGGCTGCCCCTGCTGCATGTCTATCTTTTTTCCGTCTGGCTCGGGCTGATCGGCGTTGTCGCCTGGATCGTCGAGCGGGGCGCGCGTTGATGCGGAGGTGCCGATGCTGCCCGGCTGGCTGATCATCGGGGCGTCCTTCGCCTACCTGCTGCTGCTGTTCGCAGTCGCCTACTTCGGCGACCGGCGTGCCGACGCGGGACGCTCGATCATCGACAACCCGTGGGTGTTCAGCTTGTCGCTGGCGGTGTATTGCACCGCGTGGACCTATTTTGGCAGCGTCGGGCGCGCCGCCTCCGGCGGGCCATGGTTCCTGCCCACCTATCTCGGCCCCACCCTGGGGCTGACCCTGGCGTGGTTGGTCGTGCTCAAGATGATCCGCATCGCACGCAGCTACCGCGTCACCTCGATCGCCGATTTCGTCGCCTCACGCTACGGCAAGAGTCACCTGCTCGGCGGACTGGTCACGCTGATCGCGGTGGTGGGCATCGTCCCCTACATCGCGCTGCAACTGAAGGCGATCTCCAGCGGCTATGCGCTGCTGATCGGCGAGCATGACAGTCTGTTCCGCATCGAGAGCCAGGCTGGCTGGTGGCAGGACGGCACGCTCTACATCGCGCTCACGCTGGCTGCATTCACGGTGCTGTTCGGCACCCGCCACCTCGACACCACCGAGCGCCACGAAGGCATGGTGGCGGCGATCGCCTTTGAGTCGGTGGTCAAGCTGCTCGCCTTCCTGGCGGTCGGGATCTACGTCACCTACTGGCTGTACGACGGTTTTGGCGACCTCTATGCACGTGCCGCCGCGGTGCCGGAGCTGCATAACCTGCTGGCCTTCGACGGGGCGGGGCGGCTCGGCTATGGCGGCTGGTTTGCGCACGTGCTGCTGGCGATGCTGTCGATCATCTTTCTGCCGCGGCAGTTCCAGATCGCCGTGGTCGAGAACGTCAACGAACAACACCTGCGCCGCGCCACCTGGGTTTTTCCGGCCTATTTGCTGGCAATCAACATATTCGTGATTCCGGTCGCGATCGGCGGCCTGCTGCATTTCGGCCGTGGCACGGTCGATCCCGACACCTTCGTGCTGACCCTGCCGCTTGCCCACGACCAGGCGGCGCTCGCGCTCTTGGTGTTCATCGGCGGGCTGTCGGCGGCCACCGGCATGGTCATCGTCGAGGCGATCGCCTTGTCGACCATGGTGTGCAACGATCTCGTGATGCCGATGCTGCTGCGCAGCCGCCGCCTCGATCTCGCCCGCGAGCGCGATCTCACCGGCCTCTTGCTGGGCATCCGCAGGGGCGCGATCGTCGGGCTGTTGCTGCTCGGCTACCTGTATTTCCGCCTGGCCGGCGAGGCTTATGCACTGGTCAGCATCGGGCTGATCAGCTTCGCCGCGGTGGCGCAGTTCGCGCCGGTGGTGATCGGTGGCATGTACTGGCGCGGCGGCACTCGCGAAGGCGCGCTCGCCGGCCTGCTCGCCGGCTTTGCAGTGTGGGTGTACACCTTGCTGCTGCCCTCGTTCGCCAAGTCCGGCTGGCTCGACCCCGCCTTTCTCGAGCAGGGCGCGTTCGGACTCGGCTGGCTCGTGCCCGAACGGCTTTTCGGGCTCACCGGACTGGACAACATCAGCCACGCCTTGTTCTGGAGCCTGGTCGCCAACATCGGCAGCTACGTGGCGGTGTCGATGATGCGCGCGCCGACCGGCGCAGAGGCCACCCAGGCGGCGCTGTTCGTCGACGTGTTCCGGCGCGGTGACGCGCCGCCGGCGAGCTTCTGGCGCACCGGTGCGGAGGCGGGCGAACTGCTGCCGCTGGTTGCGCGCTTTCTCGGCCAGCGCCGTACCGAGGAGGCCTTCGGCGCCTACGCGCGCTCGCATGGGCTGCAGGATGCATCGCAGCTGAAATCCGATCCGGAGCTGGTGCATTTCGCCGAGACCCTGCTCGCGGGGGCGATCGGTGGCGCGTCGGCGCGGGTGATGGTGTCCACCGTGGTGCAGGAAGAGCCTTTGGGTCTCGGCGAGGTGATGGATATCCTCGACGAAGCCTCGCAGGTGCGTGCCTATTCGCACAAGCTCGAGGAAAAATCGCGCGCGCTCGAGGCCGCCACCGCCGAACTGCGCGCCGCCAACGTGCGCCTGCAGGAGCTCGACCGGCTCAAGGACGATTTCATGTCTTCGGTGACGCACGAGCTGCGCACGCCGCTGACCTCGATCCGTGCGCTGTCCGAGATGATGCTCGACGATCCGGAGATCGACGTCGAGGACCGCCAGCGCTTCCTGGGCATCATCGTCTCCGAGACGGTGCGTCTGTCGCGGTTGGTGAATCAGGTGCTGGACATGGCCAAGATCGAATCCGGCCATGCCGAATGGCACAACACCGATATCGATCTGTGCGAACTGGTCCAGCACTCGGCGGACGCCACCTTGCAGCTCTTCCGCGACCGCGGCGCTGAGCTGCACCTGCATCTGCCCGCATCCGCTCCCTCCCTGCGTGCCGATCATGACCGCCTGCTGCAGGTGATGATCAACCTGCTGTCGAATGCGGCCAAGTTCGTGCCTGCAGGCAGCGGCCGCGTCGATGTCACGCTGCGTTGCGAGGGCGGCAGCGCGCGGGTCGACGTCAAGGACAACGGACCGGGCATCGAGCCGGCGCAGCAGCCGGTGGTCTTCGAGAAATTCCGCCAGGGCGGGGACGAGCGCTCGCGCCCGCAGGGCACCGGGCTCGGGCTGCCAATCAGTCGCCAGATCGTCGAGCACTTTGGTGGCCGGCTGTGGCTGGAGTCGGTGCCGGGCGAAGGAGCCACGTTCTCCTTCGAGCTGCCGCTGGCGTCGGCTGCAGCGCATGAATGACATAGAATGGCGAAGGGGAGGAGTCGCTGATGAACAAGAAAGTGCTGATCGCCGATGACGAGCAGAACATCGTCATTTCACTTGAATTCCTCATGAAGCGCGAAGGCTACCAGGTACAGGTGGCCAACGACGGCGAGGAGGCCGTGCGCCGGATCCGCGCCGAGCCGCCCGACCTGGTGCTGCTCGACGTCATGATGCCCAAGAAGAGCGGCTTCGAGGTCTGCCAGGAGATTCGTTCCGATCCCGCGATGGCCGGGGTGCGCATCCTGATGTTGACCGCCAAGGGCCGCGACACCGAGGTCGCCAAGGGCCTTGCCCTCGGTGCCGACGCCTACATGACCAAGCCTTTCTCCACCCGCGAGCTGGTGGACAAGGTTCGCGACTTGCTGGGGCAGTGAGCGATGCAGGC
>JAKLLJ010000072.1 GCA_023150215.1 Thauera sp.
GCGCCTGGGGTGCGACGCTCAACCGCGACGAGTCGATGCTGGTGGTGGTCAATGGCCTGTCGGACGATATCTCGTTGGTCGACACGAAGACCAACAAGGTGCTGCGCTCAGTGGCGGTCGGGCGCGTGCCGCACACCGCGGTGATCGACGATTGAGGCTGCATTCGCGCCTTCCGGCGCTCCTACAGGAACCGTCGCGCATCGGGGTGGCATGCAGGAGCGCCGGCAGGCGCGAACAACAACCGTCGCGCATCGGGCGGCATGTAGGAGCGCCGGCAGGCGCGAACAACAACCGTCGCGCATCGGGTGGCATGTAGGAGCGCCGGCAGGCGCGAACAACAACCGTCGTGCTTCGGGATGGCATGCAGGAGCGCCGGAACGCGCGAACAGGGCCTGTCGCGGTCTGGAAGGATCGATGGAGATGAACATGAATTCGCGCGCCTTGACGAGATTTGCCCTCGCGGCCTCGCTGCTGTTCTTCGCGCTCGTCGCCGGGGCGGCGGAGGTGATCCGCTTCGGCTACCTCGAGCTGAATGACGACCCGCGCTACGACGAGCGCAAGGCTTTCTTCCGCACCCTGTCGCGCCCGCTCGGTGCGCCCTTTGCCGGCGCCGAGGTGGCGCTGCGCGAGGCGCGCTTCGTCGGCCAGGCGCTTGGGGTGAGCTTCGACATCGCGCGCGTGCGCGGCGCCGGCGCGCCCGCGCTCCTCGCCGAGCTGGACACGCTGCACGCCGAGGGCGTGCGCCACTTCCTGATCGACGCGCCGGGCAAGGTGGTGGCCGAGCTCGCCGCCGCCACCCGCGGCCGCGAGCTGCTGCTGTTCAACGTCTCGGCGCCGGACGACGCGCTGCGCCAGGCGCAGTGCCAGGCCCATCTTTATCACACGACCCCCAACCACGGCATGCAGACCGATGCGCTCGCCCAGTTCCTGGTGGCGAAGAAGTGGCGCAACGTGCTGCTGCTGCAGGGGCCGCGCGACGAGGACAGGCTGATTGGCGCCGCCTTTGAAAATTCGGCGCGCCGCTTCGGGCTGATAATCGTCGCCCGCAAGGACTTCGTGCTGAGCAACGACCCGCGCCAGCGCGAACTCGGCAACGTCGGCCTGCTGACCGCGGGCGCCGACTACGACGTGGTCTTCGTCGCCGACAGTGACGGCGAGTTCGCACGCAGCGTGCCCTACGACACCGTGCGCCCGCGTCCGGTGGTCGGCGCCGAGGGCCTGGTCGCCGAGGCCTGGCACTGGGCGTGGGCGCGCCACGGCGCGCCACAGCTCACCAGCCGCTTCGAGAAGCAGGCCGGGCGCCACATGGGCAGCGCCGACTGGGCGGCCTGGGTGGCGGTGAAGGCGGTGGTCGAGGCGGTGGTGCGCACCGCCAACGCGCCCTTCGACAAGCTCGTCGCCTACCTCGGCGGCGAGGAGATCACCATCGACGGCTTCAAGGGCAACCGCCTGTACTTCCGCGACTGGGACCGCCAGCTGCGCCAGCCGCTGCTGATCGCCACCCACAACGCGGTGATCGAGCGCGCGCCGCTGCAGGGCTTCCTGCACCAGACCAACAACATGGACACGCTGGGCTTCGATCGCCGGGACAGCCGGTGCAAGCCGTGACAGATGGGCAAGGAAGGGGCAGATGAGGATGAAGATCCTGGCTGACGGCGTCGATAGCGGGGCTGGGGGCGCGGCGCGCGGGTTCTGCCACTGGCTGTCCGCCGTGGCGCGCCCGCCGCGGCGCTGCGGCGCACGGGGAACGAATCCATGAGGCTCGCCCATGCCTGCCTCACGCTGCAGGCGGTCGCCAGTCGCGAGATCGCCAAGTTCGCGCGCCAGGGCGGCCGGCTGGCCTCGGCGCTGGTGCGGCCGCTGCTGTGGCTGGTGGTGTTCGCCGCCGGCTTTCAGAACGTGTTCGGGGTGTCGATCATTCCGCCCTACGACACCTACATCCCCTACCAGACCTACATCGTGCCCGGCCTGCTCGGCATGGTGCTGCTGTTCAACGGCATGCAGTCCTCGCTGGCGATGGTGTACGACCGCGAGATGGGGGTGATGCGCCTGCTGCTCACCGCGCCGCTGCCGCGCTGGTACCTGCTGCTGTGCAAGCTGCTCGCCGGCACCTTGCTGTCGGTGCTGCAGGCCTATGTCTTCCTCGCCGTCGCGGCGCTGTTCGACGTCGGCGTGCCGTGGTCGGGCTGGCTGTACGCGCTGCCGGTGCTGGTGCTGGCCGGCATGATGCTGGGCGCGCTCGGCCTCTTGCTGTCGGTCAACATCCGCCAGTTGGAGAATTTCGCCGGGACGATGAACTTCGTCATCTTTCCGATGTTCTTCATCTCGCCGGCGCTGTATCCGCTGTGGAAGCTGGAGGAGTCGGGCGCCAGCGTGATCCACTTCCTCGCCACCTGGAACCCCTTCACCC
Organism: Thauera sp.; assembly: GCA_023150215.1. GTDB lineage: Bacteria > Pseudomonadota > Gammaproteobacteria > Burkholderiales > Rhodocyclaceae > Thauera. Next base: position 2,411 of record JAKLLJ010000072.1, read on the forward strand.
ATGCGGTGGAGGCGATCCGCTTCGCGCTCCACGGCCAGCTCGCCGTGCACTCGCTGGCGATCGTCGCCGGCTGCCTCGCCGTCTTCTTCCTGCTCGCCGCCTGGGGCTACGATCCGCAGCGTGGCCTCTTGCGGCGCACCGGCAAGCCGGGCTGAGCGCTCGGCGGGGAAAGGAGCGGGCTGCGGGCTACAATCGGCGGCCCGTCTTCACGTGCCGCCTTGCCAATGTCCGCTCCGTCCGTCGCTCCGCCGCTCGATCCTGCCTGCTTCGCGCTGCTCGATGATTGCCATGCCACCGCGGCCGTGCCCTCCAGCCGTCTCTATGGCGGCCTGGTGCGCGTTCATCGTTGTACGGATCCGTTCGCGCTGGAGATGATGTGGGCCGCGGTGGACGCGGATCTGCGCGCCGGCCTGCACGCCGTTGTGCTGGCCGACTACGAATGGGGGGTGCGGCTCAACGGTGTGGTGCAGGAGCGGCGGGCGCCGGAGGCGGGTGGCAGCTTGCTCGTGCTGATGTTCGCCTCGCTGCGGCAGCTTTCCGCTTCCGCGGTGGAGGCCTGGCTGGCGGAGGCCGAGGCGGTGGCGATCAAGGCTCCCGCCGGCGTGCTCGGCCTGCGCGCTTCGGTCGATCGCGTGGCCTTCGAGGATGCGATCGCCCGCATCCACGCCGCCATCGCCGAGGGCGAGAGTTACCAGATCAACTACAGCTACCGGCTCGACTTCGACACCTTTGGCTCGCCGGTCGCGCTTTACCGCCGCCTGCGCGCACGCCAGCCGGTGGCCTTCGGTGCGCTGATCCGGCTGCCGGCGGACACGGGCGGGCCGGATTGGGTGCTGTCGTGCTCGCCGGAGCTCTTCCTGCGCCACCAGGATGGTGTGCTGCAGGCGCGTCCCATGAAGGGCACCGCGGCGCGCAGCGGCGACGAGGCCGCCGATGCGCTCGCCGCGCGCGAGCTCGCCGGCGATGCCAAGAACCGCGCCGAGAACCTGATGATCGTCGACCTGCTGCGCAACGACCTCGGCCGTGTCGCTCGCACCGGCAGCGTGCGCGTGCCGGCGCTGTTCGAGGTCGAGCACTACCCGACCGTGCTGCAGATGACCTCGCTGGTCGAGGCCGCGCTGCCCGACGAGATCACCTTTCCGGACCTGCTGCGCGCGCTCTTTCCCTGCGGCTCGATCACCGGCGCGCCCAAGCACCGCAGCATGCAGCTCATCGCCGGCCTCGAGACCACCGCGCGCGGCCTGTACACCGGCAGCATCGGCTGGATCGAGGCGCCACGTATGCGCGCGCGCGCCTGTGGCGACTTCTGCCTGTCGGTCGCGATTCGCACGCTGACGCTGACGGCGGCCGGGGCGAAGGGCGACCTGACGCTCGCCGGCCCGCTCCATCGCGGACGCATGGGCGTTGGCGCGGGCATCGTGATCGACAGCCGCGCTGCCGATGAATACGACGAGTGCTGGCTCAAGGCGCGCTTCCTGAGCGCGCTCGACCCCGGTTTCACCCTGTTCGAGACGATGTTCGCTACGCGCGATGCCGGCGTGCGCAGGCTCGACCGGCATCTTGCCCGCCTCGCCGCCAGCGCCGCCGCGCTCGACTTCGTCTTCCCGCAAGCGCAGATCGAGGCTGCGCTCGCCGCACAGCTCGCCGCGCTGCCGCCGGGCATGCCCGCTCGCCTGCGCCTGGCGCTGCACAATGCCGACCCCTGGAGCAGCGACCGCGTGCTGCCCCAGGCGCCAGCGCCCGACACCCGCCCGATCCGCCTCGTCCCCGGGCCGCAGGCAGACCATTTCAGCGCGGCCGCGCTCGACGCCCTGGTTGGCGGCGACTATCGCGTCACCACCGAGGCCGACCGCATGGGGATCCGCCTCGAAGGCGCACGGCTCGAGCACACCACCGCCGTCGAGATCGTCTCGGATGCCACCGTGCCCGGCTCCATCCAAGTCCCCGGCGCCGGCCAGCCGATCGTGCTGCTCGCCGACGCCCAGACCGCCGGCGGCTACCCCAAGATCGCCACCGTGATCACCGCCGACCTCGGCCGCCTGGCCGCGCTGCGCCCCGGGCAGAGCCTGCGCTTTGCCGCGGTCGATGCCGCCGAAGGCGCCCGCATCGCGCGCACCACCGAAGCCGAGACCCGATCACTGATCGCCTCGATCCGCGCCCTGCCGCCCGACGGCATCGACCTGATGGCGCTGTACACCGGCAACCTGGTCGACGGCGTCGTACACGCCCTCGCCGCCGAACATCGCCCGCTATATTGATCACATGAGCACCGCCAACCGACTGTAGGAGCGGCGGCAGCCGCGAACAGGGCGAACCGGTCACCGAAGCGCTTCACCCTCCGTGGCGCCGCATTCGCGCCTTCCGGCGCTCCTACGCAAGCCACCGCGCCCCCTGCACCCCGCGCGCGCGCTGTAGGAGCGGCGGCAGCCGCGAACACCGCGTCCCAGCCCCCGCAACCGCCCCACCACGACCGCTCCTCCGCACCGCCCCCTGCGGCGTGTAGTGCCCAAGCCGCCGTTCCCCTCTCCCCCACCCCACGGAGACCCGAACATGAACAAGACCATCAACCTCAATGCCGACCTCGGCGAATCCTTCGGCGCCTGGACCATGGGCGAGGACGAGGCCCTGCTGCAGGTGGTGCGCTCGGCCAACATCGCCTGCGGCTTCCACGCCGGCGACCCGGTGGTGATGCGCCACACCGTGCGCACCGCGCTCGCCGCCGGCGTGAGCCTGGGCGCCCACCCCGCCTACCCCGACCTGCAGGGCTTCGGCCGCCGGCCGATGAGGATGGCGCCGGCCGAACTCGAAGCGATGGTGATCTACCAGGTCGGCGCGCTCGCCGGGATGGCCGCGGCCGAAGGCGGCCGCGTCACCCACGTCAAGCCGCACGGCGCGCTCAACAACCAGGCCAGCGAGGACATCGCGCTCGCCGACGCGGTGGCGCGCGCGGTCAAGGCCATCGACCCGGACCTGATCCTGCTCGCTCCGGTGCTCTCCGAGCTCCACCACGCCGGCGAACGCGCCGGGCTCAGGATCGCTGGCGAGGTCTTCGCCGACCGCGCCTACACCGACGCCGGCATGCTGGTGCCGCGCGGCCAACCGGGCGCGGTGATCCACGACCACGACGCGCTCGTCACCCACGTGCTGCGCATGCTGGAGGCCGGCGGCATCGTCAGCCAGAGCGGCAAGCACCTGCCGGCAGCGATGGACAGCGTCTGCGTGCACGGCGACACCCTCGGCGCGGTGGCCAGTGCCCGCCACCTGCGCAGCGCACTCGAAGCGCGCGGCTGGACGGTCGTGACACTGCCGGAGGTGGTCGCCGGACGCTGAACGGCAATCGCCACGCCCTGTCACCGGCTCGTCGGAACTTTTGTGGGAGCGGGCTGGCCCACGAATCCGGCGCGTCCCCCGTGAGAGCAGGTCCGCCCGAAAATCCGGCGCTCGGGACGACTCACGGGCGAGTCCGCTCCCACCAACCACGCCAGCTCACACAGCATCGTCCTGCATGGCCAACCACTCGATCCGGCCCTGCCCCAGCTCTGCGAGGCGCGCATGCAGGGCGGCAGCGGCATCCTCGGGCAGGCTGAAGCACAGCTCCACCGCTTGCCCATGCGCCACCGCCAGCAGGCTCGCCCCCACGGCCTCGAGTTCGCGCCGCAGCAGCCCCTCCATCGCATACGGCACCACGCAGCGCAGCGTCGCCAGGCGCACGATCGGTACCTTCTCGGCCTGCAGCAAGGCCTGCGCCACCGCGTCCGTGTAGGCGCGCACCAGCCCCCCGGCGCCCAGCTTCACGCCACCGAAGTAGCGCACCACGGTGGCGAGCACGCCTTCCAGATCCTGGTGGCGCAGCACATCGAGCATCGGCCGCCCGGCGGTGCCGTTCGGCTCGCCGTCGTCCACCGCCGCCGACTGCCCGCCGGCGAGCAAGGCCCAGCACACGTGGCGCGCGCCGGGATGCTCGTCCCACAAGGCCGCCACCACCTTCTGCGCGCTCGCACGGTCGGCCATCGGCTGCACGCAGCCGATGAAGCGACTCTTCTTGATGATCAGTTCGCTATGGACGGGAGCGGCGAGGGTCAGCGGCATGGGGCGGGATTCTAGTCCGATTCGCGGGGCGGCACGGCGGCGGCCCTGCCCTGCGGTGGCCTGCGGCATTGCCATGGCGCGCCCGCTCCGTGGACACCCGGCGCCGCGCTCGCTTGCCCGCTGCACCCCGTGACGACTCGGAGACGTGCCACAAACCCGTCGCCGACCGGAACTCCGGGCGCCCATCGCATCGGCTTGCGCCTCGATTCCACCCGGCCCTCAGGGCCGCTCCATATTTTCTTTCGTCATATTTCCACATAGCATGAAAACTCTCTTTTCCAGGAGCCCGGAATGCCCCCCAGCGCAGCGCAGGACGACTACGACAGTCCGTGGAAGGAGGCCGTCGAGCATGCCTTCCCGGAGTTCATGGAGTTCTATTTCCCCGAAGCCAGCCGCCAGATCGACTGGGCGAGTGGCCACCGTTTCCTCGACAAGGAGCTGCAGCAGATCGTGCGCGATGCCGCGCTCGGCCGACGCCATGTGGACAAGCTCGTCAGCGTCACCACCCCCTCCGGCGAGGAAGACTGGCTGTGCGTGCACATCGAGGTCCAGGGCAGCATGGACCCCGGTTTCGCGCGCCGGATGTTCGTCTATAACTACCGCATTTTCGACACCTACGACCGCCCGGTCGCCAGCCTGGCGGTGCTCGCCGACGCCGACCCCGCCTGGCGCCCCGACCGCTTCGGCTACGAGCGCCTCGGCTGCAGGCACAGCCTGCAATTTCCGGTCGTCAAGCTGGTCGACCACGCAGCGGACGAAACCGCGCTGCTGCGCAACCCGAACCCCTTTGCGCTCGTGAGCGCCGCGCACCTCTACGCCCGCCGTACCCGCCGCAGCCCAGCCGCCCGCTTCGACGCCAAGCGCCGCCTGGTACGCCTGCTCTACGAGCGCAACTGGACGCGCCAACGCATCCTCAATTTCTTCTCGGTACTCGACTGGATGATGCGGTTGCCGCGGGAACTCGAGCAGGGACTGTGGCAGGATATTGAAAGCATTGAAGGAGAACGCAAAGTGAAGTATGTCACCAGCGTGGAAAGACTTGCGATCGAGCGCGGACTGCGGAAGGGCATGGAGCAAGGGCTCGAAATCGGGATTGAGAAGGGGATCGAGCAAGGTCGTGCCCAAGGCACTGCAAGCGTACTTCTGCGCCTGCTCAACCGCCGCTTCGGCCCGCTCTCCCCCGACATCACCCGGCGCCTCTCCCAGTCCACACCCGAGCAACTCGAGATCTGGGCCGAGCGCGTGCTCGACGCACGAGCGATCGACGAAGTGTTCGCGGAGACGGCCGAATTCTCCACCCTGCGCGCCCCCCTCCAACGCATCGTCGCAAGCCTGTTCGAGCCCATCGACTGAGCCCCGCCGTGGCCCGCACCCACCCCGAAGGCTGGCACCTGCTCCCGGCCGAAGGCGCGCGCAGGCGCGAGCTCGCCACCCTCGCCCGCCTCGCCGCCGCGCTGCCCGAGGACACCACGATCTACCACGGCCTGCACTGGACGCGCGCCGAAGGCAGCACCGCGGTGTTCGGCGCAGTCGACTTCGCCGTGGTCGGCCCGGGCGGGCGCGTGCTGCTGGTCGAGCAGCAGGCCGGCTTCCTCGACGAGACGCCCGCCGGGCTGATGCGCCCGGGCAAGCGTCGCGCAGCGCAACTCAGCGTCGAGCTCGCGCGCAACGCCGACGCGCTGCGCGCCCGCCTGCGCCCGCTGCTCGAGGACACCGAGCCCCTGCTCGACGTACTGCTGCACTGCCCCGACCACGTGGTGCGCCAGCCCGGCACCGCGGGCCTGGACCCGAGCCGCATCGTCGACGCGGGCCGGCGCGACGAGCTGCCCGCTATCGTCGCCGCACTGACCCGGCCGCAGGAGGGCGATCCAGCGCTCGACGCCGCGCGCCGCCAGGCCCTGCACCGGTTCTTCGCCGACCTGCTCGAACTGGTGCCGGACGTGCAGTCGCACATCGGCCAGGTGGACGAGCTCACCACCCGGCTATCGGGCGGCCTCACCGAATGGGCGCGACGCATCACAGTCGCGCCGCACCGCCTGCGCGTGACCGCCACCGCGGGCAGCGGCAAGACCCAGCTCGCGCTCGCCGCCTACACCGACGCGCTTGCCGCCGGACGACGACCGCTCTACGTGTGCTACAACCGCCCGCTTGCCGACCACTTTGCGCGCATCGCCCCCGCCGGCGGCGAGATCGCCACCTTCCACCAACTCTGCGACCGCCGCCTGCGCGACGCCGGGCGCAAGCCGGCTTTCGGCGCGCCTGGCGCCTTCCGCCGCATGGAGGCCGACTTTACCGCGCTCGTCGCCAGCCACCCCACCGCCGGGCTGGGTAGGGCTCACCGCCGACACCAACTACCGCACCCCGGCCGACGTGATCGCCCTGCTCAACGCCTGCCTGCCGCTGCCCACCCCGGTGCGCGCCGGCAGCCCGGTGAGCGACAGCGAGCCGGAGATCCTCGCCTGGCGCGACGAGGCCGGCCTGATGGACGCCACCAAGCGCGCGATCACGCGCGCGCTCGGCCTGGGCTTTCGCCGCGACGCGATCGTGCTGCTCACCTTCCGCGGCCGCGAGCACTCGCGCTTCACTCCGCTCGACCACCTCGGCCCCCACCGCCTGCGCGCCTTCACCGGCCGCTACGACCTGCTCGGCGAACCAGAGCACTCCCAAGGCGAGCTGCTGATCGACTCGGTGTATCGCTTCAAAGGCCAGTCGGCGCCCTGCATCCTCTTCACCGAAATCGACTTCGAGGTGACGGATGGGCGCATGGACGAGCTCACCCTGCGCAAGCTCTTCGTCGGCGCCACGCGGGCGACGACGAAGCTGATCCTGGTGGCATCGGAGCGCGCGGCGGCCGCGCTCGCGCCAGTTACGGACGCGGGCTGAAGCCTCGTGTCCGAAGCGCCGCAGGCAACACCTGCCATCCGGCCTCAACGGCGCGGCTCGCATCCTTGCACCGCCGGATTCGCGCCTTCCGGCGCTCCTACACGAACCGCCTCGCCTTTCGCGCCTTCCGGCGCTCCTACATGAACTGCCGCGGCTGTAGGAGCGCCGGAAGGCGCGAATGCGGCGCGCGGGCGGGCACGCGCTGCGGGTCAGGCCTTCAGGTCGACCTGGCTCACCGTGCCCACCCCACCGTCCTCGCGCAGATAGACGCTGCTCGCGCGCATCAGGCCCTGGGTATCGTTGGCCGCGTCCTTCAGGCTGAAGGGCGTCGCCACGCGGCCGAGGTAGAGCGCGCCGACGCCGGCTTCGCCCAACGACTGCACGCTGCCCTTGCCGGCGGCGCCCGGCTGCCACACCCGCAGCTGCGACCAGGCGGCGTCGGCCTCGTCGATCCAGCCGTTGGCATCATCGTCGAAGCGGGCGAGCTCGGCGAAGCCGTCACCGCTGGCGGGGCCGAAGAGCTCGCGGCCGTCGTCGATGCGACCGTTGGCGTTGCGATCGAAGGCGAGGAAGCCGCTGCCGCTCATCAAGGGCAGCGTCTCCTTGACGCCATCGGCGTCGAGATCGAAGTCGAAGCGCACATCCGAGAGGGCCGCCGCGGGGCCACCGAAGTCCAGCACCAGCGGATCCTTCAGGCGCTGGTCGCCGGCGCGCACGCTGACCGACACCGTCTCGCTGTAGCTGCGCGACATCTCGAAACCGAGCTCGAAGCGAATCTCGGCACCGTCGGCGGTGCGCACCATGCCAGCGGCGCCGAAGGCGACCGTCTCGGTCTCACTGAAGCGGCGGCTGAAGTCGTACTCGATGCCGAAACCGGCACGCGGGGTACCACCCTGGCCGCCGGCAACCGGGCTGGCGCCGGTATCGTGCGCAAGCTCGGCAGCGGCACCAGGCTCGAGGTCGCGCATGCTGAAGCGCCGCACCGGCTCGCCGGTGAGAAACTCGATCATGCGGATCAGTATGGCGAGGCGCGGATCGCTATCGACCGCATCCTCGGCGAGCGCGTCCATCGCTGCGGGCTCGCTCTCGGCCGCGAGCGCGCTCTGGCCTGCGGCAGAGATCTCCACCGCCGGACGCTGCGCACCCGCTGCTGAACGGGAATCCGGGGTGCCGCGCCAGACCTCGAGGCGCTCGCTGGTTTCCAGCGACTGTGCGAAACGGTGCGAGGACTGGAGCTCGACACTGAAGGCAGCGACTTTCATGGCTACGGCCTCTCGAACGTGACTGACCGACACCTATAACGACATCCGGCTGCGTTCCTTGAACCCGGCCGGGCGGATCGGAATCCATCCGCTCGGCACCGACGGTGCGCATGCACCCGCCGAGGGGAGAGCATGCTCGAGGCGTAATCAAAGTTCGTTGCCTGTTCATGAACATGGCCTATATTGAACTACGTCCAATCAAAGCCATGCAGTGCCGGCACCGCTTGCGTTCTTCGATGACGAAAAACTCAGGAGAGTACGAATGCCCACCCCCAGAGCCTATCGATTGCTGCTCGCCATTTTCGCCACCGCAACCGTCTCCAGCAGCCACGCAGCAGCCATCGCCTCACAGCCCGTCGACATCGGCGTCGAGTGGGTCCAGGTATTCAACGACCGGCTCGGCCATGGCCGCTTTTTTGCCGGTGCCGGTACGGACCGTCTGCGGGTGCTCACCAGTGCGACCCCCTCGCCGGATACGGACTTCTACGATCAAAGTTCGAACGGCAGCGAGACCGCGGTCTTCCTTACGCACCCCTCCACGCCGGCGCTCAACGTCGCCCTTCAGTTCGTCGGTCTCCAATCCGGCGGCGGCGGCGGCAAGAACGAATACACGACGACCTTCAATCTCGCCAATCCCTTCGTGCAAAACCAGCTCGCGGCCTGGGACGCGACACCCTTTGCGTTGCGAATCGAGAACGCCTCCGCCCCCGGCGGCGAAACCACGAAGTGGGTAACGGCCCCGGACTACGACAGCAGCGTCAAGCTGCCCTTTCTCCAGGATGTTGCGATCACCGGCGGCGGCCTCGCCCCCACGCTGTCGTGGACCGTGCCGGACACCACCGCGCCGATCACCAACATCCGCATCCAGATTAGGCGCATCGAAGCCGAGGAGCCCGGGCGCATCACCGCTGCAACGCTGCTCCATCAGGCGGTGCTGCCGCTCGGCAGCACCGGCTACACGCTGGATCAGGCCTTCAGCAACGGGGGGCTTACCGGCCTGCCGAACGGCCTGGAGGAGGGTCGCAAGTACGAGGTGGCGGTGATCCTCGAATCCGCCGTGCCCGGCCTGATAAAGGGGCGCGCGCGCACCTTCTTCGAGTTCACGCCGCTCACGGACGATGCTGGCAACAAGACGATCTACCTGCCGAGCGTGGACAGCGCAGGGAACTTCAACTT
>JAKLLJ010000073.1 GCA_023150215.1 Thauera sp.
AGCATCAGCACTGCGCCGATGCCGACGAAGGGCAGTGCGAAGGCATCGATCCTGAAGCTGAAGCCGAGCGCCGCGACCAGCCAGGCGTTGAGCGTGGTGCCGACGTTGGAGCCGAAGATCACCCACATCGCATTCTGCAGCGATAGCAGGCCGGTGTTGACGAAGCCGATGCTGGCCACCGTCACCGCGGTCGAGGACTGCACCAGGGCGGTCATCGTCATGCCGGCACCCAAGCCGCGCAGCGGCGTGGCGGTGCCGCGTTCGAGCAGGCCTTCCAGGGCGCGGCCCGCGGCGAGCTTGAGGCCCTCGGTCAGCATGTGCATGCCGAGCAGGAACAGGCCGACGCCGCCGGCAAGCCCGGCGAAGACGTCGAAGGGGGTCAGTGCGGTCGTGTCCAGGGGAAGGTCCTCGGGGGAGTTCTCGGATAAGCGTAATACCGTATGAAGTGCTTGGGGAAGGGCATCGGTCGCGCATGAGCACGACTGCAATGGCCTGCAGTGGTCAGGCTGAATTTCAAATTTGTCCAGGACAAAACGTTGACAGTGCGCTTGCGCTGACCTATCGTTCAGACGTCATCCACTCCTGTCCAGGACACAGCAATGAACGCGAAGATGCTCCCCGGGCGCACAGGCATGCTGTTCGCCATCGTTGTCGCGACGGCGTTGCCGACGAAGGCGCGCGCCGAGGCGCCGGTGGCGGCGCCGCAGGTCCTCGCCGTCGTTACGCAGACCTTGCCTGCTGTCGTGGACAGCAAGGCCATTGAACCGCTCGATCTGCTGCTTTTCGTGCATCGCCCCGACCTGCCGCTGCGCGCAGCCCCCATCAAGCACAAGGAGCACTCATGAACGCCCCGGAAAAATTCTTCCTGCCCGACGTCCAGTCCAGCGCCGACCATCGCGCGCTCGCCATTCAGCGCGTCGGTGTGCGCGGCCTGCGCTACCCGATGTCGATGCGCGATGCCGACGGCAGCGTGCAGCACACTGTCGCAACCCTCGAGATGACCGTTGGCCTGCCGGCAGCGATCAAGGGCACCCACATGTCGCGCTTCGTCGAGTTGCTCGAGGCCGAGCGCGACGCGCTCGATCTCGACGGCCTGCGCGGCCTGTTCGCCGACATGCTGCTGCGCCTCGAGGCGACGAGCGGCCGCATCGAGGCGCGTTTCCCGTGGTTCATGAAGAAGACCGCGCCGGTTTCCGGTGTCGATAGCCTGCTCGACATCGACGCCTGCGTGATCGTCGAGAAGCTCGAGGGCGGCGACACCCGCAGCACGCTGCAGGCGGTGGTGCCGGTCACCAGCCTGTGCCCGTGCTCGAAGAAGATCTCGGCCTATGGCGCCCACAACCAGCGCTCGCACATCACGCTCAGCGCCACGCTGCGCGGTGAGCTCGGCCTGCGCGAGCTGGTGCGTATGGCCGAAGAGGAGGCCTCGTGCGAGGTCTTCGGCCTGCTCAAGCGTCCCGACGAGAAGTGGGTTACCGAGCGCGCCTACGACAACCCCAAGTTCGTCGAGGACCTGGTGCGTGACATCGCGCTGCGCCTGCGCGCGGATGCCCGCATCGCCGCTTGGTCGGTGCAGTCGGAGAACTTCGAGTCCATCCACAACCATTCCGCGTACGCCCTGATCGAGGGCGAGAACGCGGCGGAGTGACGCCATGAAGATGGGCGAGATCGAGCGTCTGCCTGGCTTCGGCGGGGAGGGTGGCGGCAACGGTGGGCAAGGTCGGCGCATCGCCGTGATCGGCGGCGGCATCGCCGGGCTGTCTTCCGCCTGGCTGCTCGCACCGCAGCACCACGTGACGCTGTTCGAGGCCGGCAGCTATGTCGGTGGCCACACCAACACCGTGGACGTCACGGTGGACGGTCTCACCCATCCGGTCGACACCGGCTTCCTGGTCTTCAACCGCCGCACCTATCCCAATCTGTGCGCGCTGTTCGCGCTGCTGCAGGTCGAGGCGGTGGAGACGGAGATGAGCTTTGGCGTCAGCCTCGCCGAGCCCGAACTCGAATGGGCCGGCTCCGACCTCGGCAGCGTGTTTGCCCAGCGTACCAACTTGGTGCGTCCGGCCTTCATCGCCATGTTGCGCGACATCCTGCGCTTCAACCGCGAGACCACGCGCATGGCCCGGGAGGGCAGCATGCCGGCGCTCGCGCTCGGCGAGTACCTGGCGATCGAAGCCTACTCGAAGGCTTTCCGCGACTGGTACCTGCTGCCGATGGCGGCCGCGATATGGTCGTGCCCGACGAGCGCGATGCTCGGCTATCCGCTCGCGACCTTCGTGCAGTTCTGCCACAACCACGGCCTGTTGCAGATCCTCGATCGGCCGAAATGGATGACGGTCAAGGGCGGCGGGCGCAATTACGTGCGGCGCATGTTGGCGAGGCTGGACGACGTGCGCGTCAATGCGCCGGTGCGCAGGGTGGTGCGCAAGGCCGATGGCGTATGGGTGCATACCGCGGCAGGGCCGGAGCATTTCGACGAGGTCGTGTTCGCCTGCCACAGCGACCAGACCCTCGCCCTTCTCGGCAGCGAAGCCAGCGCCCACGAGCGCCGCATCCTTGGCGCCGTGCGTTACCAGCCCAACGTCGCCTGGCTGCACACCGACCCCGCGCTGCTGCCGCGCCGGCAGAAGGTCTGGTCGGCGTGGAACTATCTTTCCGGCAAGGGGGCGCCCGACGCCCGCCCGGTGTCGGTCAGCTACCTCATCAACCGCCTGCAGCCGCTGCCCTTCGAGACGCCGGTGGTGGTGTCGCTGAATCCCTTCAACGAGCCTGCGGCGGAGAGGACGATTCGCCGCATCGAATATTCGCACCCGGTGTTCGACCTCGGCGCGATCGACGCCCAGGGCGCGCTGCCCGCGCTGCAGGGGCGCAACCGTAGCTGGTTCGCCGGCGCGTGGACCGGCTATGGCTTTCACGAGGACGGCCTCAAGTCGGCGGTCGCGGTGGTCGAGGCGATGGGCGTGGAAGTGCCCTGGCGTCGCGGCCGGGTGTCCGCATCGGTGGTGCAGCCGGCTGTGGCGCTGGAGAGGGCGGCGTGATGAATGCGGTCCGCCAGGCCGGCGCCGTGCGCCACGAGCTGCCCGCCGCAGGGCTGCAGACAGCGGGCGATGCACTGCAGCCCGCAGTGTGCTTTGGCGCGGTGATGCATGAGCGCCACGTCGAGGCACACAACCGCTTCGTCTATGCCACCGCCTTCCTGCGCCTGCCGCTGTCGCGGCTCGATAGCCTGCGTGTGCCCTTGCTCGGCATCGAGCGCGCCAACGTGTTCAGCTTTCGCAGCCGTGACCACGGAGCGCGCGACGGCACGCCGCTTCTGCCCTGGATCCATGTCCTGCTGCGCGCGCAGGGCCTGGGCGAGGTATGCGACGGCGAGGTCGTGCTGCAGACCATGCCGCGCATCTTCGGCTTCGTGTTCAACCCGGTCAGCTTCTGGTTCTGCCACGACCGCGGCGGTGCGCTGCGCGCGGTGCTGGCCGAGGTCAGCAACACCTTCGGCGAGCGCCACAACTACCTAGTGCATCACTCCGACCTGCGCCCGATCGAGGCGGGTGACAACTTGCGCGCGCGCAAGTGCTTCCACGTCTCGCCTTTCTTCCCGGTGCGCGGTGAATACCGCTTTCGTTTCGAGCAACGTGGCGCGGTGCACGCGGTGGCGATCGACCTGTGCCATGGCGGCGCGCTGCAACTCGCGACGCGCCTGTCCGGTCGTGCAGTTGCGCTCGACGGCCGCGCGATGCGCAAGTGGCTCGCGCGCCAGCCCTTCATGACCCTGGGCGTCGTCGCCCGCATCCACTGGCAGGCGCTGCGCCTGGCGCTGCGGCGGGTGAGCTTCTTCCGCAAGCCGCCACCCCCGATCGAGGAGACCACCTGATGAACGCACTCGACCATGCCCTGCAGCCGATCGCCGGCGTCCGCCTCGGCCGCATGCCGCGCGCCACCCGGCTGTGCCTGGAGATGCTCGACCGCCTCGACGGCGGCGCGCTCGCCGTGGAGCTGCCCGACGGGCTGCGCCTGCGCGCCGGCCACGGCGCCCTGGTCGCCCACCTACGGGTGCGCGACCACGCCGTGTTCGATGAGGTGCTCGCGCGCGGCGACATCGGCTTCGGCGAAGCCTGGATGGACGGCCTGTGGGACACCGAGGACCTCACCGCGCTGCTGCGTCTGCTGTCGGTCAATCGCAGCCGGCTGCAGGGCGCGATCTACGGGCGCCTGTTCCGCCTGCTCGGTCACCGCCTGCAGCATCTGCTGCGGGCCAACACGCGCAGCGGCTCGAAGCGCAACATCGAGGCCCACTACGATCTCGGTAACGACTTCTACACGTTGTGGCTGGATCCGACGATGACGTATTCGGCCGCGGTGTTCGCCTCGGCGGACGAGTCGCTCGCCGATGCCCAGCGGCGCAAGTACCGCCGTATCCTAGGCGAGCTTGGCGCGCAGCCGGGGCAGACCATCCTGGAAGTAGGCTGTGGCTGGGGCGGCTTCGCCGAGGTCGCCGCCACCGAGTTCGGCTGCATGGTGCTCGGCATCACGCTGTCGCCGTCCCAGCTCGAGTTCGCGCGCGCGCGCGCCGAGCGCAGCGGCTTTGCCGACCGGGTGGATTTCGAGCTGTGCGACTACCGCGACGTGCGCGGGCAGTACGACCACGTGGTGTCGATCGAGATGATCGAGGCGGTGGGCGAGCGCTTCTGGCCGACCTACTTCGCTCAGTTGTCGGCGCTGTTGAAGCCCGGCGGGCGCTGCGTGGTGCAGGCGATCACCATCGCCGACGCGCTGTTCGCGCGCTACCGGCGCGGCACCGACTTCATCCAGCGCCACGTCTTCCCTGGCGGCATGCTGCCCAGCCCGGGCGCGGTGGCGCAGCAGGCACGGCGAGCGGGGCTGGACGTGGTCGGAGACTTCGCCTTCGGCCGCGACTACGCGCGCACGCTGGCGCACTGGCATCGCGGCTTCGAGGCGCAGGCTGCGGCGGTGCGCGCCCAGGGCTTTCCCGAGCGCTTTGTGCGCATGTGGCGCTTCTATCTGTCTTACTGCGAGGCGGGTTTCGAGAGCGGCGACATCGACGTCCATCACTATGTCTTTGCTCACGCCGGCGCTGCGCCCTGGGGCCGCTGATGTTTACGCCGAGCGTGCGCGGCCGCGCCTTGGCGGCGCGCGGAGCCTTCGTCCTCGCCTTGTGCCTGGCGACCAGCTTGCCGGTTGGCGCTGTCGGCCTGCCGCCTGCGGTCGAGGCGACGCACCCCGAGCTCGACCGCGTCGGCAGCGGTGTGATGCGCTGGCTCGGATTCAAGCTCTACGACGCTGCACTGTGGGCGAGCGCACGCGGCGACGCGGCAGTCGATGCGCCGCATGTGCTCTCCATCCGCTACGACCGTGCCGTCAGCCGCGAGCGCCTGGTCGAGCTCAGCCTCGACGAGATCCGCCGCCTCGGTTTTGACGACGAGGCCCTGCTTGCGCGCTGGGGCGAGGCCTTGGCCGAGGTGCTGCCCGCCGTCGAGGCCGGTGACACGCTCGCCGGGCTGCACCGGCCGGGACAGGGCGCGACCTTCTGGCACCAGGGTCAAGCGTGCGGCGAGCTCCGCGACCCTGAACTCGCCCGCGCCTTCTTCGCGATCTGGCTCGATCCGCGCACCCGCGAGCCACGGCTGCGCGAGCAGTTGCTCGGGCTGGCGGAACCCGGGCGATGAAGCCCGATTGCAGGCGCTCATCGGTCGGCGCTGCGACGCCGGCGCGGGCCGCAGCGCCGGGGCGCGACACCGAAGCCGGCAAGGTGCCGCTCACCGAGCTTGCGGCCTATGGTGCGCTCGGCTTGCCGCTGGCCTTTGCTGCGCTGCCGATCTACGTTCATGTGCCGCGGCTGTACGCAGAGGGAATGGGCTTGTCGCTCGCGCTGGTCGGTGCGGTGCTGCTGTCCGCGCGCGTGCTCGACGCGGTGACCGACCCGCTGATCGGCTGGGCCAACGACCGCCTGCCGCGGCGCAGACGGTGGGTCGCGTTCTCCCTGCCTGTGCTCGGCGCGGGCATGGTGGGCCTGCTTGCGCCACCTGCCGGGGCGGGGGCGCTGTGGCTGTTCGCGCTGCTGGTGCTGGTGTCGCTGGCGTATTCGGTGGCAACCATCGCTTACAACGCGTGGGGCGCCGAGGTGGGCACCACGCCTGCGGCGCGCACGCGCTTCGTCGCCAGCCGTGAGGCGTTCGCGTTGGTCGGTGTGGTGCTGGCGGCGGCGCTTCCGGGACTGTTGGCCGCAGGCGAGCTTGCGGGCCTGGCGCGCCTGGCCTGGGTCTTCCTGCCGCTGCTGGCCGCTTTCGGTCTGTGGACACTGTGGCGCGCGCCGGCTCCGCCTGCAGTACGTGCGGGCAGCGCGCCGGTGTGGGCGGGTTTGCGCGCTGCGCTCGGTGAACCGGCCTTCGCGCGCCTGCTCGCGGTGTTCGCGGCCAACGGCATCGCCGCGGCGATCCCCTCGGCCACCGTGCTGTTCTTCGTCGCCGACGTGCTGCAGGCGGCCGAGCTCGCCGGCCTCTTCCTGGTGCTTTATTTCGTCGCCGCGGCAGCCAGCTTGCCGATCTGGCTGAGGGTGTCGCAGCGCATCGGCAAGTTGCGCGCCTGGCTGGCGAGCATGGGGCTGGCGGTGGCGGTGTTCGCGTGGGCGGGATTGCTCGGCAGCGGCGATCTGGTCGCCTACGGCTTGATCTGCGTGCTCTCGGGTCTCGCCCTCGGCGCCGACCTCGCCCTGCCGCCCTCGCTGCTCGCCGACCTGCTCGCGCGCAGCCGCGCGGAAGGGAATCCGGGTGAGCGGGCGGAAGGGAATTCGACGGGGCGAGCGGAAGGCCGAGCAGCGGTGCGAGTGAAAGGCCAGCCTGCGCCACTCGAGGCGGGCGCCTGCTTCGGCTGGTGGAACTTCGTCACCAAGGCCAACCTGGCGCTCGCCGCCGGGTTGGCACTGCCGCTGCTCGCCGTGCTCGGCTATGCGCCCGGTGCGCGCGACGCCGGCGCGACCGCCGCGCTCGCCGGCGTGTATGGGTTCGCGCCGGTGGTGCTCAAGCTCGGCGCCATCGTGCTGTTGTGGCGCTGGCGGGGCTTGATCGAGCCCGCGCCGCCGCTTGCTCCGCCCGTGACGGCGGCCGTTTGCAGAGGAGGTGAGGCGTGAAACGTTTCTGCTTGTTATTCGTGGCCCTGTTCGGGCTGTGGGGGTGCAGTACCGTGGACATCGATGACTACCGCGCGGAAAAGCCCGTGCTCGAACTGCGCGACTACTTCAACGGCACGCTCGACGCCTGGGGCATGTTCCAGGATCGCTCGGGCAAGGTGGTCAAGCGCTTCCATGTGTTGATCGAGGCGAGCTGGCAGGGCGAGGTCGGCACCCTCGACGAGCGCTTCACCTATTCCGACGGCAGCACCCAGCGCCGGGTATGGACCCTCACCCGTCTTGGCGACGGGCGCTACAGCGGGCGCGCCGACGACGTGGTCGGCGAGGCGGCGGGCGAAGCGGCGGGCAACGCGCTGCGCTGGCGCTACGTGTTGGCGCTGCCCGTGGATGGCAAGGTGTACAAGGTCGACTTCGACGATTGGATGTTCCTGATGGACGACAAGGTCATGCTCAATCGGTCGCTGATGAGCAAGTTTGGTTTCCGGCTGGGCGAGGTCACGCTGAGCTTCGTCAAGCGGGCGCCGGGATGAGCGGCGGCGCGGGCATGCTGGGGCGCCTGTTTCCCCCGCTCAACACGCCGATCCACGACTGGGTCGGGCGGCGGGTGTGGATCATCGGCGCCTCGTCGGGCATCGGCGAGGCGCTCGCACTCGAACTCGCCCGCCGGGGGGCGAGACTGGCGTTGTCGGCGCGCGGCGAGGCGCGGCTGCGGGCCGTCTCCGCAGCCTGCGACGCCGCTGCTGGCGCCAGCTCTACCGCTTTCACAGGCGCACTCGCGCTCGTGCTGGATCTGTCCCGCGACGGTGAGCTTGAACAGGCACGCGACCAACTGCTTGCAGCCTGGGGCGGCATCGACCTCGTCGTTTTCAACGCCGGCACCTACCGCCCGCTGCGCGCCTGGGAGCTGAGCGCGGAGGCCGTGCGCGAGACGCTCGCCACCAACCTCATCGGCACCATGAGCGGCACCGCCGCGGTCCTGCCGACCCTGCTCGAACAGGGGCATGGCGCCCTCGCGCTGGTGGGCAGCGTCGCCGGTTACGGCGGCTTGCCGAAGGCCGCGGTGTATGGCCCGTCGAAGGCCGCGCTGATCAACTTCGCCGAGGTCCTTCACCTCGACCTCGCTCCGCGCGGCATCGACGTGTTCCTGATCAACCCCGGTTTCGTCGCCACGCCGCTCACTGCACAGAATGACTTCGCCATGCCCGCCCTGCTGACGCCGGCACAGGCAGCGGACGCGATTCTTGCCGGCTTTGCGCGCGGCGATTTCGAGATCCACTTCCCGAAGCGCTTCACGCGCGTGTTGAAGTTGCTGCAATGGCTGCCGCGCCGCGCCTATTTCGCGCTCATCCGCCGCGCGACCGGCTTGTGAGTCCGCCATGACCGACCGCGACCTCGAGCAGCGCGCGCCCGCGAACGCAGCCCCGCTGCCAGAGCGTTCGCGGACAGGCCCGCACCCGCCGCAAACGCCCGCACAGCGCCTGGCACGCTTCTACGAAGCCCTCGCGCCGGCCAATCTGGCGGCGCTCGACGCGCTCTATGCCCCAGGCGCCCGCTTCAAGGACCCCTTCAACGAGGTCACCGGCACCGCCGCCATTCGCCGAATCTTCGCGCACATGTTCGCCACCACCGATGCGCCGCGCTTCGTAGTCACGGACTGCATCGAGCAGGGCGAGCAGGCGATGCTGGGCTGGGAATTCCACTTTGTGCTGCGCGGGCGCGCGCTGATCGTGCGCGGCGTCACGCATCTGCGCTTCGATGCCGACGGCCGGGTCGTGCTGCACCGCGATTACTGGGATGCCGCTGAGGAGCTGTATGAGCAACTGCCGCTGCTCGGGGGCGTGATGCGGCTGATCAAGCGCCGGCTGAGCGCCTCGCTCGAGCGGCCCTGACGCTGCCGTGAAAGTCCTTGTGCCGTGCGACGATCCGTCGCACATCGGCTGACCCGACCCCGCAAGGCGGACTATCATCGGCTGCTGATAGAACAAAACACACAGGCACGCCCCATGCTTTCACGCCCTCACGCCATCGCCCGCCCTCTTTTCCGTCTCCTCGCCGCCCCGCTGCTCGCCCTCGGCCTGCTCGCCGCTTGCGCGCCATCCGAACCGGCGTTCAAGAGCACCGACATCACCGGTGCCGACTACGGCAAGAACTTCGCACTCACCGACCACCACGGCCAGCCGCGCACGCTCCCCGACTTCAAGGGCAAGGTCGTCACCCTTTTCTTCGGCTACACCCAGTGTCCCGACGTCTGCCCCACGGCGCTGTCGGGCATGAGCACGGTGATGCAGGCGCTCGGCGCGGACGCCGACCGCGTGCAGGTGATCTTCGTCACCGTCGACCCCGAACGCGACACGCCCGAACTGCTCGCTGAATACGTGCCGCTGTTCGACAAGCGCTTCCTCGGCATGGCCGGTCCGCCGGAGAAGATCGCCGAGATCGCCAGGGATTTCCGTGTTTTCTACCGCAAGAGCGGCGACCTGCAAGGCCACTACACCATCGACCATACCGCCGGCACCTACGTCTTCGGTCCCGACGGCCGCGCGCGGCTGTACGTCCGGCACGCCGAAGATCCGCAGGTGATCGCGGCCGACATCAAGGCACTGCTGGCGGGGAAGTGAACCCCGCCGGGTGGTGAACGAAAAACGGCAGCGCGCGCTGCCGTTCGTTGTCGGGCCGCCCGCTGAGCTTACGCCACCGCCGCCAGCAGCCCCCGCATCTTCTGCATTGCCTTCGCTTCGATCTGGCGGATGCGCTCGGCCGACACGCCGTATTCGGCGGCCAGCTCGTGCAGGGTGGCGCTGTCGCCCTCGGCGAGCCAGCGCCGCTGCACGATCGTGCGGCTGCGCTCGTCCAGGCTGGCGAGCGCGTTCTTGAGGCCGGTGTCCTGCAGATGCGCCAGTTGCGTCTGTGCCAGCGCTTCCGATGGCTCTGCGTGCGGGTCGGGCAGGTAGGCGATGGGGGCGAAGCGCTCGTCGTCGTCGTCGCTGCCGGCGTCGAGCGGAATGTCACGGCCGGTCAGCCGCGTCTCCATCTCGACCACTTCCTCGGGCTTGACGCCGAGCTGGGTGGCGATCGACTGCACTTCGGCAGGCTGCAGCGTGGTGCTGTCCTGCTTCATGCTGCGCAGGTTGAAGAACAGCTTGCGCTGCGCCTTCGTGGTGGCGATCTTCACCAGGCGCCAGTTCTTGAGCACGTACTCGTGGATCTCGGCCTTGATCCAGTGGATCGCGAACGACACCAGGCGCACGCCGCGTGCCGGATCGAAGCGCTTGACCGCCTTCATCAGGCCGATGTTGCCTTCCTGGATCAGGTCGGCGTGCGGCAGGCCGTAGCCGAGGTAGCCGCGCGCGATCGACACCACCACGCGCAGGTGCGACATCACCAACTGGCGTGCCGCATCGACATCACCGTCATCGCGCAGCCGCGTCGCCAATTCCACCTCCTGCTGCTCGCTGAGCATCGGCATGCGATTCACGCTCTGGATGTATTGATCCAGGCTGCCGGCGGCGGGAACGGGGAACGTCAGGGCTTGGGACATGGGCTTGGGTCCTCCTTGCACATCATTTTAGCACTCGGCGTCTGAGAGTGCTAAGGAGCCGGGGAGTTCCGCGCAGCAATCGCACCGCCTCTGCGTTCGGCCTGCGCCTGCGTACGCGCCGCCCGCGTGATGTGCTTGGGCGTGGGGCGGAGGATGACGGGGAGGCGTCGGGAGGGGTGCTGGCGTCATGTGAGGGGGTGTTCGGCGTTTTCTGTTGCACGCCCGCAACAACAACGCCCGGAATGTGGCGTTTTCGCGTTGCCGGGCTTGCAAGGCGGGCGGCAGGTTTGCAGAATCGCTCCAACTTCTCGCCAGAGAGGTGAGTAGGGCCAAGGCAGGTGCCAAGGTCTCAACTTCAAATTTGAGGAGAAACATATGCAGAAGAAACTGATCGCGCTGGCCATCGCCGGCCTCGTTTCGGCTCCGGCCTTCGCTCAGTCGAACGTGACCATCTACGGTGTGGCTGACGCTGCTGTTGGTTTCGGCGGCCATGGCGACAACGACTACAGCGGCATCGTCAACGGCGTGCTGTCGGGCAGCCGTATCGGCTTCAAGGGCGCCGAAGATCTGGGCAACGGTCTGAAGGCTGTGTTCACCCTCGAGCAGGGCTTCGACATCGGTAACGGCGTTTCCTTGCCGGGCGTTGGTGGCGACTCGACCTTCTCGCGTCAGGCGCTCGTCGGCCTGAGTGGTTCCTTCGGTACCGTCAGCCTCGGCCGTCAGTACGCTCCGGGCTACTTCTTCGGCTACGACGCCGTCGCGTCGGCCCCCGTCGGTCCGCAGTCGATCCTGTCGGTCAACGGCGGCATGTCGATCACCCCGAACAGCGCCGCGCGCTGGGACAACTCAGTTGCCTACACCGGTTCGTTCTCGGGCCTGACCGCTCGCGCGATCTACTCGATGAAGGCTGTCGAGACCGATCCGAACCCGAATGATGACGACGCTTACGGCCTGGGCCTCGACTACGCCAACGGCCCGCTGTCGGTCGGCGGTGTGTACCAGGTCATCCAGAACAACGTCGAAGACCAGGAAGAATGGGGCGTCGGCGCTGGCTA
>JAKLLJ010000074.1 GCA_023150215.1 Thauera sp.
GACTGGCAGTACACCCACCCGCGCGAGATCTTCGC
Source organism: Thauera sp. (assembly GCA_023150215.1). Lineage (GTDB taxonomy): Bacteria > Pseudomonadota > Gammaproteobacteria > Burkholderiales > Rhodocyclaceae > Thauera. The sequence goes on from JAKLLJ010000074.1 coordinate 36, forward strand.
CGAGATGAAGCACGCCATGCGCTCGCTCGACCACATCGACTGGGACCGCCTGGTGCGCGAAGGCGCGGTCACCTACCCCTGCCCGGCCAATGACGCGCCCGGGCTGGACGTGGTCTTTGCCGAGCGCTTCCCCACCGCCAGCGGGCGCGCGCGCTTCCGCCCCGTTGCGCCGCTGCCGCCCGACGAACCGGTCGACGCCGCCTGGCCCACCGTGCTCATCACCGGCCGCCAGCTCGAACACTGGCACACCGGCGCGATGACGCGGCGCAGCGCCGTGCTCGACGCGCTCGAGCCCGCCGCCGTGGCGACGCTGGCACCCGCCGAGCTCGCCCGCCTCGGCCTCGCCCCCGGCGCCGCGCTGCGCATCGAAACCCGCCGCGGCCACATCACCCTCAGCGCACGCACCGACCCGCTGATGCCGGCCGGGATGGTGTTCGTGCCCTTCTGCTACGTGGAGGCCGCCGCCAACATCCTCACCAACTCGGCGCTCGACCCGTACGGCAAGATCCCGGAGTTCAAATACGCCGCGTGCAGGCTCGCGGCCGGGTGAACGGGCAGCGGGGTTCGGCGCGCGGCCGGCGTGGAGTGGTCTCGACGCTCGGGACCCCGGCGGCAGCGGTTGGCGGCTGCCGCCGCTCCTACAGGGAGGCGTTTGCGGGGATGAGGTTCGCGGCTGCCGCCGCTCCTACGTGGGGCGCTCTGGGCGGGGGTGGTTCGCGGCTTCCGCCGCTCCTACAGGGGGGCGTTTGCGGGGATGGGGTTCGCGGCTTCCGCCGCTCCTACAGGGGCCACGGGACGGTTTCTGTAGGAGCGGCGGAAGCCGCGAAGCTTTATCGATGATCGCCGCGCGCAATGGCCCCGGTGTCCGGATCCATGATCCCGGATATCCCCTTCAGCGCTCTTCGTTCAGCAGCCGGTAGAGCGACATGATGATGCCCGCGGTCGCCCCCCAGATGAAGTAGCCGTGATAAGGCATCGCGTGGAAGCGGCGCAGCCGCCCCTCGTGCATGATGCTGTGCTCTTCGTGGTTGCGCGGATCGAGAAAATGCGCCAACGGCACCTCGAAGGCCTCGGCCACCTCGAAGGCGTCGAGGCGCAGGTCGAAGGGCGGATGCACCAGCCCCACCACCGGCGTGACACGAAAGCCGGTCCCGGTCAGGTAGTCGGGCAGCGCACCGAGCAGTTCGACATGGCGATCGGCAAGGCCGATCTCTTCCTCCGTCTCACGCAAGGCGGTGTGCACCGGCGACCGGTCGCCGGCCTCCACCCGACCGCCCGGAAAGCTGATCTGGCCCGGGTGATGATGGAGGTGATCGGTGCGCCGCGTGAGCAGCACCGACGGCGCCTCGTCGCGCATCACCAGCGGCACCAGCACCGCCGCAGGCGTGGGCGGGCGGGTTAGCACCAGATCCTTTGCATCGCCGTTGAAATCGCCGCTCGCGGCGCTCGCCGCTCTCGTCAGCTGGCTGCGGATGTGTTCGATTTGCGCGGAACCGTTCCGCCGGAATTCCTGGTCCACATGAGGCCTCAGTAACGTCTCTTCAGCAGCAAGCGCTCGCCCTCGCGCCGCCAGTCCATACGGTTCATGAAGCTCATCCCGAGCAAGACATAAGGAAGCTCGGACTCATGCACGGCCGCCTCGACACCATACAGCCGAATGCCGCGCAACTCGACCGAGTCCAGCTTGACCCGCCATACCCGCGCCACGCCATTCGCAGTCTCGCTCTGCCCAGGCTGGCCGGAGCGGTAGTCGATGCCGAGTCGCACCGCCTCAGTCCGCCCCATCGCAACCAGAGTCGCGCCGGTGTCGACAAGCACACGGACACCTCGGCCATTGACTGCGGCATCCGCGAAGAAATGCCCACCCCCGTCCGCTTGCAAGCTCACTTCGCTGGTGCCCGCAGATTGCGCGCTTGCAGCGTGCTCGCCCAAACGTAGCTCGAACAGGCGTCCCTCATGCTCGAGGGTCGCAGATCGACCCGACAGCGCACGCAGGCGAATCCCTTCTCGCGTGCGCTGGTCGATCCCGAGGGTCTGCGGCATGCCGCCATCCACCACAAGCACGACCTTGCTACCGAAAACCCCTGCGAGTGCAATTTCGACTGCCTGAGCCGGAGGGATGCAGCACAACCCTCCCGCCAGCATCAAGATGCTTGCCTTCAAATCAGTCCCCGGTCGACGCGCGGCAGGGCGGTGAAGCCGTCCCGGCAATCGGTTCAATTCAACACTCCGGCGCCACCAGGCGCCTCATCCGGCTAGTTCACCAGTTCCCGCCAACTCATCCTGCGGAAGGTTCCGCTCGCCGACAAAGGCGGTACGCTCCGGGTGATCTGGCGGTTGTCCGAGGTGTTGATGATCACCTTCTCCCGGCCATCGACACGAACCACCGCGAGGCCGACACCCAGGGCATTCGTGAGCAACTCGCCGACCAAACTCCCATCGACCGTCTGCACGCTGCTACCCGTGCGGTAGTCGAAGAAGTAGAGATAGCTCCTGCCACCCACCAGGCACGAGGTGTGCTCGGGAACGTTGCCGACCACGGTAAGGACTCCACTGGTGATCTTGAAGTCGATATTGATCCGCTCGCCCTTCACCGAATCCAGATCGACGAACCAGCCCGGCGCCGTGGTCCAGTCCAGCGCTTTGTTGGTGATGGTCCGTTTGGTGCCGCTAGCTGTGATTACCTGCTCGATGACCCCGGACACGCCCCGGAAATCGCCCCAGCCCGTGTTCTCGAGGGGGTCGCGCACGGCATAGATCGACTGCAGGGAAGCGTCGTCCAGGTCGCTTTGGCCGAGATACTTACCGGTGCCGACGAAGACCACCCGCTTCAGCGATCCGTCCCCTGCCTTGACTTGGGCGAGTTCGGGCCGGGTGGTGATCGGCTGCGTGCTGCCGAAACTCGCCAGCTGGGTGACACTCTCGTTGGTGAGGTCGAAGCGCCACAACCGTCCGAACAGGTCGCCCGCGTAGACGTACTGGGTCGAATCGTCAAGGCGGAGGTTGTCGACCCAGTTACTGATCTTGGCGATCCCGCTTTGCGACGGATCGCTCCCCGTGTTGGCGATGATCTCCGAAATCTTTGCACCGGTCTTCGCATTCACCACGAACAACCGCCCCTTGCCGTCCCCGGGCGACTCGTTGTTGTAGCCGGACGCGAACAGCACGACCCATTGTCCTGCCTTCTTGGTAATGATGGGATTGCCGAACGTGAGCCCGACATCGGGATCGGTCTGTTGATCGAACTCCCACAGGATCGACGGATTGGTCGTATCGGTGATGTCGAGGGCGAAATACGAGCGTCCTCCCTTGCCCAGACCGATCACGGCAATCGTCCGCCAGTCCGATCCGTCCGCACTTGCGCAATTGCTCGCGATGCAGATGTCGCCTACGGCAATCGCACCATCGACGTAGTACTGATGCGGCGTTACCGTGCTGTTTCCGTAATCCAGATGTGCGAGCTTGTGCAAGTTCGGGATCACCGCGCTCGGCACATAAGCCCAGCGCTCGACGCCGGTTTGAGCATCGAAGGCGTGCAGCATTCCGTCGTTGGCGCCCACCAGCACGATCCCTGTGCGCGCGCTCTTCGCGGCAACGTAATCCGCATAGCCCGAATCCGAGTATTTATAAGGCGGACGGCGGACATAAACCGGGTGGGAGCTGACGATGTCGCCCAGGATGTGGGTGCGGTCACGCTGCGTGCGCACGTCATTTCCCGCCTGATCCTCGCGCGAGGCGTCACCGCGGATGAAATTGATCAACTCGTCGCTTGTCGATGCCGCGGGCAAGGCGCCATGTACCGAACGGACGTTGGCTCCGGTGAAATCGAGCCGCGTGGTCCCGCTACCTTTCATGTAAATCTTCCGCGAGCTCCATCCGGTGTCGGCCGCGAGTTGGTCCAGCCGCACTTTGGCCGACCACAAGCGCTGATCAGCGGATGCGAGTTCACCTGTGATCACGTTGATCTCGCGGGCTTCCAGGTCGCCGTACCATTCCTGCGTACGGTAACTCGCCACGTAGGCGAAATTGTCCCCCGACACCGGCTCGAGGCTGCTGGTCGCGGCCCCCGAACCCGAGCCCACGCGTGCCGCGGGTGTGCCGAGTGCCCGAGCGAGGCCACCAATGAGGGCATCCGGCGTCTTTGCGCTGAAATAGATACCGCGCCCGTTTACTGCCGCATGCCAGAGGTCATCGACACGGAAATAGGTGTCCGTACCCGGCTGGTCCGTCTTCGGATTGGGCCAGTTCTTCGAGCCACTGAGAATCCCGTTGTAATCGATCGATGCGCCGCTCTCGTAATTCTCTTCATAGCGCAACGATCCATCGACGCCGAAGCCGAGCGTGAAGGTCATCATGCTCTGGCTCGTCTTGTCGCTGCCTGCGCTGGGACTTACGTCGTCCGCACATACATCTTCGCCGAGGCCGCCGGTGCAGTTGCCCAGCGAACTGTCACGCAGATCGGTATTGGCGTAATACATCGCGATATCGGCGAGCGTGTCGGGCGCCTTGTAGGCATCGAGCATCGGACGCACGGCACCGCCATCCTGATCGCCCACTCCACCACTGTTCGCGATGTTGAAATGAGCGGAACCGTTGTCCACCCACGAACCGTCCGTCGCCATGATCAGGAAATTCTGCTGGCAGGAATAGAGGACGGGGTCGTCACTACCGGTGAGCCGGCTACCCTCATGAAAACCCGCGTACATCCGCCCGATCTTCGCCATCGCGCTGCGCAGGGGCGTCAATGTGCCCTCTGCGGTCGTACCGTACAACTTGTCGAAAATTTCGTTGCGTTGGGTCCCTGGATCACAGTCCCCCGCTCCCGGTGCGCAGAAATCACCGATGGGCTGGAACCGGGCATTCGCGCTGACTCCAACTGCATTGAGGGTGGAAAATCCGATGCGAAGACCGCCCGGGTTGGAAAGCTGGCTGAATGCCCGGCCCGCCGAGCTCTTCATCGCATTGAGACGCGAACGATAGTAGGTGTACCAATTGGCAAAGTTCTGCTTGTCAAACCCGGAATCATTGCTCGTTATCTTTTCAAAGACATTCCTGCCCGGCGTCTTGCCCACTGCCGAAGAACAGTAGGGGTACATGCCTTCCTTTACGTCCACCTTGCCATCGGCAGAGTAGGCGTACTGCAAGGGTTCGGGCCCCTTGTTCGGCCGGGTGTACTGGTAGTAGTAGGCAGGTTCCTCGGGATCACAGTTGGCTGTACCGACGACGCAGCCCCAGTCGACCGCCTTGAACTGGGTGCCGAGATCGACTTTTTGCGAAAGCAGATCGAAACCGTTCATGGGTGCAGCAGCGAACGACGACGCAGGGTAAGAACTGCCATCCGCCTTCACTGGAGGCGTGTAGGTGATGGTCGGGTCGTAATAACTCCCGTTGCACGACGCACTCGCGAACCCATAAGTTCCTGAGGTGAATTCAAGGACGAAATCCGGAAGATAAGTGCGTTCCATCGAGCCCGAATTGTCCAGTACGAACATGATGTTCGGCTTGACCTGCAGGCTGCTGCCCGTCGGGATCGGCGCATCCGCGATCTCCACGCTCGCAGCGCCAGCCACGCCTGCCCCCGCGATGGTGACGACGACAGAACCCAGCAAGCGCGCGACACATTGTCGCAACGACTTATCTCCGCCCCTGCCTTGATGAGGGGCCGAACAGTGGATAGACATGGCGTTCACCTCTCAATTCACCAGCGTCACTTGCACGAAGCTGACGGTGTTGCTCGGCCCGGTCACGCGCGTCGTGACCCGGTAGAAATACTTCACGGCCCCGGGCTCTGGCGCGGCCTTGTAGGGTGCTGATCCTGTCATGGATGCGCCATCGTCCGCTGCCACCGTGGTCGGCGCATAGGCGTCGCACATGTTCGTACCCCCTGGCACCGCCACTCCGGGCGCCCCGTCCGCATCGCACAGGCGGTTGATCACGTAGGACGCCGCATATCCCGCCGGAAGACTGCTCGCCCCGACAGAAACCGCAACCATATTGCAGTCCGTATTGGTGCCCGCGGACGTTCCTCCTCCCCACAGCACATCATCGGTTGCGGTGGAGGTCACGCTGCCAGTCAGATCACAACCCGAGCGGCGACTCGCGTAATAGCCCGGGGCTGCCGTCTTGTGGAGGGAAGTGGCACCGCCCGCAGCGATCCGGCTATTGATGGCTTCCAGCGCAGCCTCGGTGCCGGCATCAGCGGCCTGCGTCGCAGCCTGGCGAAAGGCGAGGTTGCCTGCGATCACCGTGCCGGTGTCGATCGAGCGCACCAGCGCGATCGACGCGAGCGACAACGCCACCAATGCGATCAGCACGGTGAATAACACGATGCCTTGCTGCTTCGGCTTGCTTTGTTTTCCGGTCTGCATGATCACTCCATCGTCCCTAAGGTGCCGGTGACCAGATCACATTGCGCAGCGGAATCACCGTCTCGAAGACGCGGTGGCGGTAATTGCGATCGGCGCTGGCGATGCCGATCTGCGGCCCTCCGCTCCACAATTCGAGCGTCGCAGGGCTCACTGCCGTCTTCTCGTACTGGGGATGACGCACCACGACCGCGACGCGCAGCGCACGAATCTGCTGGACTTCATCCGCATCCAGAGCAGCCCAGTCTCCGGTCGCATCCTTCCATATGAAGTTCGCACCATCGGCGATACCGTACTGGGCCTGCAGGTTGACCACCTGTGAAACGAGCCGACGGTTGTCATCATTGGCGACGGTGTCGGTGCAGCTCGGCGTGGTGATGGTAAGCGCATTGCTTCTGACCAGATGCCCGCACCCGGCCGGTATCGAAAAGCGCCATGCTGCCGAGTTCTCGGCACCACCAAACCCGATGACGATATCGCCGATCTCATAGCTCGTCCCGGGAAACACCTTGTCTACGTTGGCCGGATTGTAGGCACCCTTCTTGTGGTTGAGGTTGACGCCGTTACCGGTGTGCTTCGGTCTGTCCTCCAACTGCATCAGGGTGCATACCTTGCTTCCATCGCGCGCGCCAACGATAAACAAGTCGCCTTCCTGCAAGCCGCCATCACTCCCCACGGTCACGATAGACGACGGAGTGGGCATGCCCTTGACGATGGACAACGGGACCGCACCGAAATCGCTGCTGCTGCTGCTGCGGAAGGTGACGATCGAATCCGGATTGCTGCCCCCGCCGTCCACGATCCTCGCGGGAACAAGGGAGGATGCCGGCTGCACTAAGGCCCCGGAGCCGGTTCCCTCGTGGTAGACATTGATGCCCTTCGGACACAGGGCTCCTTCGGGCCCGAACAGCCCGTATCCGCCCATGCGGATCTCCTGTTGCAACATGTAGAGTGCCACTGCGCCATTGGTCTGCGCATCGTTGCCCCCGGTGCTGGTGCGCTTCTGCCCCTCGAAGGACTGCATGATCTGGGTCACCACGAGGAGAACCACCAGCCCGACGGCCAAGCCAACGAGCAACTCGACCAGTGTCAAACCCAGTTGTGCGGATTTCTTTGCCATAGCCGCCTCTAGATCACGATATGCGCAACGACAACGACGTTGCTGGGCCGGTCCGCAGTCGGCGCCTGCCAGGTCACCGTAACCGTCACGCGCTGGCCGTCGATCTCCGTGGTTCGCGTCCCGTTCGGCAGCCCTGCCTCGGGAAATGCATCCTTGATGTCGGTGTTCGTTTCTGCAAAATCGGCAAGCGCGCTGGGCTGACCCCACATCCGCCCAATCCGCTCATTTGCGATGAAGCTTGCATCGAGGCGATGCTTGGCCGCCGTGGTGTGCTGGATCGCCGCGGCTTGGAGGCCGATGATTCCCAGCACACCAAAAGCCAGGACGACGACCGACACCAGCACCTCGAGAAGGACGATTCCCGCAGCCTTCTTCAAGCCCGATGGTCTCCGCATCACCATGATCAGCAACTCCTCAGGTCCGTACCTGTCACGTTCGGATCGCACATCCGCACCGCACCATCCCTGCTGACCGTGATCCGCAGATCGCGCGAACGCGCTGCCGACAGCGCACTGGTCGGTACGTCGATGGCGATCGAGGCCAGCGTCTCATTGGTCCGCCCCAAGCCATCGAAGCGCACGCTCGTCGCGCCCGCCGGCGCCGCAGTGACGACCACGCCCGCCGCCCCTTCTGCTCCCGCGCGTTGCTGGATCACGGTGCCACCAACGGCCAACCGGACGACCCACCCCCCGGTGGTCCCGACCAGCGCAAACTCGACCCCTGCATTGCGCTTGACGGCTTCGCCACGCGCGAGCTGCAGCCCGTTCTGAAGGGACTCCGCCGCGGTACGGATGCGGCTATTCTGGATCCACTCGGTGAACGAAGGCACGGCCAGCACCATCAGCAGGCTGAGGACGGCCACGGTGACCATCAGTTCGACCAGTGAAAAAGCGCGCTGCACGAATCGCGCACGAGCCGCCGAAAAAGATAAATTCGATTTCATCGCCAAAGTCCCGAAAAGGGTCTTGCAGGCTTCAAACCCGCCGGCATTCAGCAACCGCCGCTCTTCGACACGACCCAGCAAGTGGTGCTGTTACCCCAACTGGTAGTCGAGGTCATGACGTTCGCCTGATTGATGGTGTAGACGAAACCGTTCATGGCGTCTTTTCCCGTGGCGGTGAGGGTGAAGGTGGTATCGGCGTCCGACGGGCAACCGGTGAAGGTGAAATACGGGGTATTCGCCGGACAAGGCGGCGACACCCCGCCCGCAGCCTTGTACGTGCGATTGTCCTGGAACCATTGCTCCAGCAGCACTCGGCCGTTCGACAGCGCCGTCGTGGCCTGCGGGATGCGGCCTCGGGTGACGTAGTCGCTGTAGGCCGGCAACGCGATGGATGCCAGGATACCCAGGATGGCGACGGTGACCATCAGTTCGATCAGGGTGAAGCCCTGTTGCGTGTGCTTTGTCATGATGAAGACGTGTAGGCCAGGTTCGATTGGAAGCGGATTTTTCACGCTCAGCGTAGCGCAACGCGAGCCCTCGCCCCAGCGGGACACGACGAGCGGCACCCAAGGCACGATCTGCGGCAAGCGCTCCGTGCACGCCTGCCCCCCCAGGATGAGGAGCACTAACGCTGAAATCGGTGGAAATTGTCGGAAAAATTTACAGCGAGGCACATCAACGCCAAGCAAACTGCTGTTTTTATTAAGTTTTACATTGTGGCACAGGTCTTGCTTGCACTGCATCACAGACACACAGTCATTGCCACGAGAAGACCAAGACCATGAAAACTCACATCCTGATCGGCACCCTTGCCGCCGCAAGCCTGAGCTTTACTGCACACGCGGCGCTCCTTGATTTCGACGACAGCTCGCTGAGCAGCGGCAGCACGCTGACGACCTACGGCGGGCTGGACTGGACCAACATCAGGGTGTTGGACCCTTCCACCAGCACTAGCTACAAGAACAGCGGATTTGAAAACGGGCTCAAGTCTGCGCCGAAGGTCGCGTTCAACTTTGGAGGAGCGCCCGGTTCGATCGGATCGGCGAATGGCTTCCTGCTCAACAGCGGGTATTTCACCTCGGCGTCGTACACGGGCCTGACGCTGGAATTCGTCGGGAGCGCGAAGGGCAGCAAGCAGTTCGAGAAGCGCGTGACCCTTGACGTGCAGCAGCCCCTGTTCGTGACTTTCGACTGGACCATCGATCTGCTGCAGATGAGCACCAGTTGCCCCAACAACGACTGCACGGTTCCCTCCGACGTGACGCCGTTCGGTTTCCAGTTCGTGATGGACAACCTTCAGATCGGCGACTCGACCAACCCGGTCCCGGTGCCGGAACCTGGTGCGCTGGCCCTGCTCGGCGCCGGCCTGCTCGGCATGCGCCTGATGCGCGGGCGCCGTAACGCTGCGGTGTCCTGAGCTCAGGCCCAGGTATCGACGATGCCGCCTGCGGTGCTGCCGACCGCAGGCGCCGGGGGTTGCGGAATCGCCTGCAGGAGTTGCATCGCGCTTTCGCCCTGGATGTCGAGCGCCTTTCTCAGCACCTCGACCGAGACTTCCTGCTGCACCTGATTGAGGGCATTGGCCGAGGCCATTGCCGCGATTGCCGATGCTTCCATGGTTTTCCTCCTGATGCGCCGCTGCTTGGGCTGATGGACTTGGGGGGATTAACGGCTGCAGAGGGGGGGACTTGAATGGGACGGGGGGATGACGGGAGGGGAGGCGAGGGTTCGCGGCTGCCGCCGCTCCTACAGAAAACCGCCGCGCCCTGTAGGAGCGGCGGAAGCCGCGAACTTCTGCCGCCCCCGCGCCCCACACCTTTCCTGCAACCCCGACACGCTTTTCGCCGTCGCCACGGGGTCCTTTCCTGCGCCGGCACTGACCGAACGCACCGCAGCAAATAAAACGGGCGCTCCGAGGCGCCCGTTTTTCATCGATACCGACCCACGACCACTCTCAGTCGCGGAAGTTGCCGTACTGCAGCGGGAAATCAGTGATCTGCTTCTTGACCAGCGCAATCGCCTCCTGCAGCAGGTCGCGCTTGGCGCCGGAGACGCGTACCGCATCGCCCTGGATCGCGGCCTGGACCTTCATCTTGCTGTCCTTCAACAGCTTGACGATCTTCTTGGCCAGTTCCTGCTCGACGCCGACGCGCACCTTCACTTCCTGCTTGACCTTGTTGCCGGAGACCTTCTGCACGTCGCCGTAGTCCAGGCAGCGGACGTCGACGTTCTTTTTGGTCATCTCGGGCAGCAGGATGGTCTTGATCTGGTCGAGCTGGAAATCGCTGTCGCCCCACAGGGTGAGCAGCTTGTCGGCGTGTTCGATCTTCGCGCTGGTGCCCTTGAAGTCGTGGCGACCTTCGACCTTGCGGTTGGCCTGCTCGACGGCGTTGCGCAGCGCAGGCTGGTCGACCTCGGACATGATGTCGAAAGACGGCATCGCTCCCCTCCCCGCTCAGCCGAAGTGGCAGATGTAGTGGTAGGGCTCGCCCGCAACCTCGATGTCGAAGCTGGAGTTGCCTGGCACGTCGAAGGATTCGCCGGCGCCGTAGGTTTTCCAGTCAGCCTCACCCTTGAGGCGGACGCGGCAGCTGCCGGCCACGCCTTCCATGATCTCGGGCGCGCCGGTGTTGAAGGTGAGCGTGGCCGGCAGGATGACGCCGACCGATTTCTTCGTGCCGTCGACGAACTGGATGCCGTGGCTGACGCACTTGCCATCGAAGTAGACGTTGGCCTGGGTGGTGACGGCGACGCCGTCGATCTTGGCGGTGATGCCCATGAGATAGGGGTTCCTTATTCGATTCCGAGCAGCTTCTGGATGATGCCCTTGGCGACGAAGCCAACAAAGCCCACGCCCAGGCCGATGAACAGCCACATCATGCCGTAGCGCCCGGCCTTGGATTCCTTGCCCAGGTTCCAGATGATGAAGACCATGAACAGCATCAGGCCGGTAAGGCCGAGCTGCAGGGCGAGTTCCTCGAACTCGGTGAAGCTGAGGCCGAAGATGAAGTCTTCGTTATTCATCGCAATGGGCCTGCGTTGTGAGCCTGGGGGCACTCCCGCGAACAGGCTTGCGCGCGGGAGTGCGTGACGCTTAGCCGCGCTTCGCCCTGGCGTTGGCGGCGATGCGCATGCGCAGTGCGTTGAGGCGGATGAAGCCGTGCGCATCCTTTTGGTTGTAGGCGCCCTGGTCGTCCTCGAAGGTGGCGATCG
>JAKLLJ010000075.1 GCA_023150215.1 Thauera sp.
CGGCGAGTTCGAGCGCCGCGATGTCGCGCGTTTCGGCGTCGTGGCGAACCAGGATCACGCGTGCGCCGGCTTCGTGGTGGCGGCGCGCGACCGCTTCGTCGAAGGCGATCTCGCCGCATGCCACGCCGCTCGCCGCGCTCGGTGCGCGGGCCAGCGGCGCGAGCGGCGCGCCGTCGGCGGCAGCGATGTGGCGCTCGGCGAGCGTGCATGCGTCGAGTTCGCGGGTGCGCGCGCGCGCACTGTCGACATCGATCACGCCCTCGTCGAGCAGGTCGAGCGCGATCCGCGCCGCTGCCTGCGGGGTGCGCTTGCCGCTGCGCGTCTGCAACAGGTAGAGCGTGCCCTGCTGCACGGTGAACTCGAAGTCCTGCATGTCGCCGAAGGCTCGCTCCAGGCGCGCGGTGGCGTCGAGCAGGGCCAGCCAGACTGCCGGCGCCACCGCGGCGAGCTCATCGTGGCCGTGTGCGCTGCGCCGCCCGCTGACCACGTCCTCGCCCTGCGCGTTGAACAGGAAATCGACCCATGGCCGCGGCTCGCCGCTGCTCGGGTCGCGGGTGAAGCCCACGCCCGCGCCCGACAGCCCGCCGGCGTTGCCGAACACCATGCGCTGCACCGTCACCGCGGTGCCCATGGCATCGTCCAGGCCGTGCAGCGCGCGGTAGCTGCGCGCCTTGTCGGCGTGCCAGGAGGCGAACACCGCGCTGATTGCCAGGCGCAGCTGGACGTGCGCATCCTGCGGAAAGGCTTCGCCGGCTTCGCGGCGGTAGGTCTCGAGATGGCGTGCGGCGAGCTCGCGCAGCAGCGCGAAATCGAGCTCACGCTCGTCGGCTTCGCCACGCAGGGCGTCGAGGTCGGCATCGAAGTGACGCGCGTCGATCCCTGCCACCACCTCGCCGAAGCCGGCGATCAGGCGCCGGTAGGCGTCCCAGGCCATGCGCGGATGACCGCTGACACGCACCAGGCCGGGCAGGGTGGATGCGCTGAGGCCGATATCGAGCAGGGTCTCCATCATGCCCGGCATCGACACCGCCGCGCCCGAACGCACCGAAAGCAGCAGCGGATGGCGCGCATCGCCGAGACGCAGGCCGCTCGCGCGCTCCAGGGCCTCGAGCGCGGGGCGCCAGTCGGTCTCGGTGAGTGCCGCGGGGTCGGCGCACCAGCCGGTGCCGATCACGAAGGCGGGCGGCACCGGCAACCCGAGCGCGGCCATGCGCGCAAGGTTGAAGGCCTTGACGCCGAGCGCGTCGGCGCCGCAGCCGGCGGGCAGCGCAGTGTCGGCGTCGATCAGGCGGATCACGCGGCGATCGGTGGCGGGCATCGCCGGTTCTGCAGCCGGCGTCGGCGAGGCGTGGGCGTTCATTGCCCCACTCCGACGCGGCTGAAGGCGAGCCGGCGCAGGCCGTAGCCGGTCGCCAGCAGCCAGTCGGTGGCCGATTCGAGTGCCTGCGCGAAGTCGGTGCTCAGGTTCAGTGTCGCTGCATCGCTGACGTGTTCGGCGAGCGCGCGGCGCACGTCGCGCAGCAGCACGTCGCACTGGCGCTCGGCGTTGAGCACCCGCCACAGCGCGGCGACGAACTCCTCGTGGTCTTCCGCGCTCGCGTGGTCGCCGAAGCCGCGCGCGATCTCGAGCGCACGCACATGGTCCTGCGCCGCGCCGAGCACCGCGTCGGCAAGCAACTGCATGCTCTGGTGCACCTCGCCGCGCCAGCCCTGGTGGTGGTCGGCGGCGATCAGCGAGAGCAGGAAGGCGGCCTCCTCGAGCGCGTCGGCGACGTCGTCGGCGGTCTCCACCAGCTCGGCGAAGGCCTCCCAGCGCGGCCGCGTCTCGGCGCGCGCGCGCGCGTCCATCACCAGCTGGTCGGCGCGGCGCTCCCAGTCCTTGGCGCGCTCGGCGAAGGCGCGTGCCGCCTTGCGGTCGCGCTCGTGGCCATGGGCGAGGCCGTCGCGCAGGCCTTCGGCGAGCGCATGGCAGTAGGCCGCATGCTCGGCGAGCAGGTCGAATTCGTCGTGCCGCTGCAGGTAGCGTGCGAGCAGCAGGCGGGTGTCGTCGGTGACCAGCGCGAGCGGCTGGCGCTGCTGCAGTGCGCTGGTCGCCAGCGCCATGCTGTCGAGCACGAAGGCGCGCGCCTTCTCGCTGCCAAGCACGCCGTCGAGGCGGTCGCCGATGCGGAAGTAGTCCGCTCCCAGCGCCTGCATCGCGCCGAACGCCAGTGTTTCGGCGCCCGCAGCGAGCCAGGCCATGTGGCCGACGTGCCGGCGCGCGGCTTCGCTGAGGATCGCCACCGCATCGGTCTTGCCGACGAGCATCTCGAGGCGCTTGCGGGCACGGTTCCAGTCGATCAGGAACACGATGCGCGCGCCGATGCCTTCGAGCGTCGCGCACAGCGCGTCCTCGTCGGCACACGCGAAGTCCGCGGTGCCGACGTAGTAGGTGGCGCCGAAGTTGAGCCCGGCGCTGGTGCGCGCCTGCGGCTCGCTCCAGCTCGCGCCGACCTCGCACAACAGCGACTGGAAGAAGGTGAAGCGGCGGCGGTGCAGGTCGGAATAGGTGAGCGAGACGTGCAGTCCCTCGACCTGGATCACCAGGACGTGGGCGTCGTTGGTGCCAATGTCGTTTTGCAGCAGCAGGCGCGCGCCATCGCGGGTGGCGGCGGTGTCCAGCCCGGGGTGGTCGAGCTTGAGCGCGCGGGTGGCATTGACGCCGCGCATGAAGGCGGCGATTCGCGGACGGTCGGCGTCAGCGATCTGCCACACGTGTGCGCCGTCCAGGGTTTCGCTCGACAGCTCGGCCGCGAGCCGGTTGAGCGCCTTGTGCAGGTCCATCACCAGCAGGTGCAGGCTGTCGTCCCGGGTGCGTTTGGCGCTGGTCAGTGCGTGGAGCTGCTCTCCCGTGAGTGCGTCGGGTGCGAGCTGGTCGAGCCAGGCGCACCAGTGCCCGGCGCGACCGTCGAAGTCCGGGTCGTCCTCGAGCGGCCGCGCCATGGTGCGCAAGTCCTCGCCGAACAGCGTGACGAGCCGGGCCAGCTCGGGCACGTGCAGCACCTTGCCTTCGCGGTAGGCGTTGGCCGGCAATTGCGCCAGCCACGGCGCATCGACGCCGGCGGCAGCGAATTCGCGTGACAGGTCGAGCGCCGGTGCGTCGCTGCGGGTGGCGCGGTCATGGGCGGCCTGCAGCACGCTGAGATAGAGCTTCAGACGGTCGTTGGCGGCCAGCGCGGCGCGCACCCGGGCCGGCCGCAGCAATTCCGTCTGCCCCAGACTGGCGACGGCCTCGAGCTTCTCCATGACATTCTCCCGATATCCCGGATCGATTCTCTGCCTAGAATGTGACAGTCGTGTCACCACCCACGCGCTGATGGTGCGCCGCGCAAATCGCGCGTCACGCCACTGCAACACGGCTGTCAAGCGCCGCGTGCAACCTTGTCGAAACGATCCGCGCGGCCTGTCCGCCGGTTCGCATCCCTCAGCGCACGATCCGCTCGGAGGCGATCGTCATGCCAGCATCAAAACGGGGCCGCAAGCCGCCTGCAACGTCCCCCGCCGTCCGCAATGGGGCGACCCGGCACAATGGCGTGCCCGACGGGCAGGCGCTTTACCACCGCATTGCCGCGATCGGCGACGGCCTGTCGGCGCACGCCGACCCCTTCGGCATTGCGGCGCCGATTCTGCACGCACAGATGGCGTGGCTGATGCATCCGCAGGAGCTCGGCGAGCACGTTGCGCGCCTGAGCACCGCGCTGTGGGAGCTGCAATGGCACACCTGGCGGCGCGCGCTCGGCCTGCCCAGCCCCGACCCGGTCAAGCCGCACGCCGACGATCCGCGCTTTGCGGACCCGGTGTGGACCGACTCGGCGACCTGGGACCTGGTCAAGGAGTGGTACCTCGCCTTCACCCACCACATGCAGGACATGCTCTACGAGACCCCGGGGCTGTCGGGCAAGGAACGCCGGCGCGCCGCGTTCTGGTGGCGCAAGTGGCTCAACGCGGTGGCGCCCACCAACTACCTGCTGTCCAACCCGATCGCGTTGCGCAAGTTCATCGACAGCCGCGGCGAGAGCCTGTGGCACGGCTGGCGCAACATGCTCGCCGATCTGCAGGCGGGCAACGTGCGCATGACCGACCCGGGCGACTTCAAGGTCGGCGAGAACCTCGCCACCACGCCCGGCGCGGTGATCTTCCGCAACCGCCTGCTCGAGGTCATCCACTACGCGCCAACGCAGCCGCAGGTGCACGCCGAGCCGGTGGTGATCGTCACGCCCTGGATCAACAAGTTCTACGTGCTCGATCTCGTCCCCAAGAAGAGCATGGTGCGCTACCTGCTCGACCAGGGGCTCGACGTCTACATCACGAGCTGGAAGAACCCCGACGAATCGATGCGCGACGTGCGCTTCGACGACTACCTCACCGAGGGCATCGACGCCATCGTGCAGGTGGCGCGCGACTACAGCGGCGCCGAGCGCGTGCATGCGGTGGGCTACTGCATCGGCGGCACCGCGCTCGCCACCTGGATGGCGTGGGCCGCGCGCCACTACGGCGAGGAAGCGGTGCCGGTGCGTGACTGGACGCTGTTCACCACCTTGGTCGACTTCCACAAGCCGGGCGACATCGAGGTCTTCATCGACGAGGCCAGCATCAACCACCTGACCGGGCAGATGGCGCAGAGGGGCTATCTCGACGGCAAGGACATGGCCGCGTCCTTCCGCCTGCTGCGCTCGAACAGCCTGATCTGGCACTACGTGGTGCATGGCTGGCTGTACGGTGAGTCACCGGCACCCTTCGACGTGCTGTTCTGGAACATGGATTCCACGCGCATGCCGTATGCGATGCACGCCTGGTATCTGCGCGAGCTCTACCTGAACAACCGCCTGATCCAGCCCGACGCGCTTACCGTCGCCGGCGAGCCGATCGACCTCGGGCGGATCAGCCAGCCGCTGTATGCTGTCGCTGCCGAGGACGACCACATCGCGCCGTGGGCCCAGGCCTTCAACACCCTGCATCACGTCGCGGCCGACAAGCGCTTCGTGCTGTCGAGCTCCGGACACATCCTCGGCATCATCAACCCCCCGGTGAAGCCGCCCAAGCGCCGCTACTGGGTGGCAGGCGCACATCGCACCGACAAGCCGCAACATTGGCGGGAGCGTGCCGAAGCGCACGAGGGCAGCTGGTGGGAAGACTGGATGGCGTGGCTGAAGCCACGCGCCGGGGCGCTGGTCGCAGCGCGGCCGGCACACGACGAGCGCCACCCCGCGCTCGCGGATGCGCCCGGGCGGTACGTGCGCGAAGTCTGAAGCGTCGGTTGCGGGGGGAGCGGTGGCGCTCATCAGCGCCACCGTCCTCGTCCGGCGCAATGCACTCGCACAGCTTGCTTCACCTTGTCTGCCGGACTACCTTGCATGCGTGCAGCGTTGATACAATAATAAAGTATTACGCTATAACGCCAAGGAGAAGGCAGTGAGCACGAACACCCGGAGCGCGCTGCGCGCGAGCCTGAAGCAGGAAGACGCCGCCCTCGATGAGCGCCTGCCGGACGCGGCAAGCCCTTCCCAAACCGTCGAAGCCCCGGTCGTGCCCACCGCAGCAAAGCCTGCGCCCAAGCGCGCGCAGGGGGTGCGGCCGAAACCGCCTGCCCGTCCCAGGGTCGCTAAGGCGTCCGTTGCGACCGCGTCCGTTGCGACCGCTCCTGCGGCTGGCGCCAAACCTGCGGGCAGCGCCAAGCCCGCCGCTCCTCCCGCCAGCCCTGCGGCCGCAACGGCGCCCAAGGTGGCACAGCCGGCAAGCGCGAAGGCGGAGAAGCGCAGCCGTGAATCCTTCGGCCTCGTCGCCAGCGACCTGGCTCGCCTCGACCGCTTGCGCGCAGCGCTGAAGACGGCAGGCCGGCCCACGCGCAAATCGGAACTGGTGCGCGCCGGTCTCGTCGCCCTGGCCGCGCTCGGCACCGCCGAGACGATCGTTCACCTCGACGCCTTGCCGGCGCGGGCACGCCCGGCCGCCAAGAGCGACAAGAAGAAATCCGCAGCGAAGGGCAAGGCCGGCGCCAGGAAGCGCTGAGCCTTCATCCCACCCGCCAGCGCGGCCCACCAGGAGAGCACGATGACACAGCAGGACAAGAACGCGGCTGCGGCCTCGGTGGGCGAGATCGATCTCGCACTCGAGTCGTCGGGGATGCCGTCCTACACCCAAATGTGGGAGACCAATGCCGGACTGCTCGATGCATTGCAGGCGCTGCGCGAGCGCCTGCAATGCGCCGACGCGACGCTCGCCGCGCTGCAGGGTGACCTGCTGCAGACCGAGTTGATCGTCGCGACCGCGACCAGCGTCGACCAGATCCGCCGTCAGCTCGCCCGCCTCAAGGACGAGCGCAGCCGGCTTGTGCCGGCCCGCCGTCGAACCCCGCGCTAGTCGAGCTGGCGATCAGCCCTCGGCGTCGGGGACGGCGGCGTCGGTCGACTCGCCGTGAAGCTCCTCGCTGTCGGCCTTGACTGCGCGACTGCCGCGGGTGGCCCGACGAGCCGGCTTGTCGTCCGCGCTGGTGCCGCCTTCGGCCGCTTCGCCAGCCGCCTCCGCTGGTGTGCCTGCATCGCCCACTTTCTCGTAAAGCGCCGAGGCAATCTCGTTCGCCGACTGCAACGCGGCGAACATCGCCTGCGAACCGGCAGACGCCGAGCCCGCGGCCTCGCTCATCACCGCATCCACGCCCGCCTTGTTGTGTGCGATCCAGTCCTGGGCGATGGCGAGGAATTGCGCATGCGTCTCCGAGGCGATTTCGCCGATGCCGCGCACCCAGGCGACGACGCCGGCGACGAGCGGCTCGAGGCTGTCGTACTGCAGTTGCTTCAGTTCCGGCGGCTCTCCGCTGCCGAACAGGATCTGTCCCTGGCGTGCGCCCTCGGCAGCTGCTTCGCGCAAGGTACCCAGGTTGAGCGCATTCAGGCGCGCAGCCTGCTCGAGCCCCTCGATGGCGAGGGCGTGGATGGCATCGATACCGGCTTCCTGGGCGGCGAAGAACTCGGCGGTGGGTACGATCGTTTTCATCATTCGACTCCAAGGGTGATGGGGCAGGGTCCGGAGCGGCGCACGGCCGGAATCCCGGAGACAACTTGCTGCAACGCAACATGCTTATAAGTATAGGCAGCCAGAAGGACCGCAGCATGAAGCTTGCGTTGCAGTTCGCGGACAGCCTGTCTCGACCGGAAAGCACCCGATGAATCGCCACGCAGCGTCCCGCGCCCGCCCTGATCCCGACCTCGCACGCGAGCTGTTCGCCTCGCTCGGGCTCGACGCCCTGCTGCCCGAAAAGCTCGCCGGATGGCGCACGCTGCTCGCCGAGGCGATGGCCTTCTTCCTCGACCGCCTGCCCGAGGCGCGGCTCGCCGCGATCGTCGCCGAGCAGTTTGCCCTCGCCGACACGGCCGCACCCGGCGTACGCATCGCCGCCCTGCTCGCGCACTGCCCGACGCTGCACAAGCTCGGCCAGGTCATTGCCCGCCATCCTGGCCTCGATGCCGGTTTGCGCCATGCCCTGCAGGCGCTCGAATCCATGCCGCCGACCACCGACATCGCGCCGCTGCTCGCCGCTGCGCGCGCCGAACTCGGCGGTGACAGCGGCGTGCACCTGGCCGAGCGCGCACTCGCCGAGGGCAGCGTCGCGATCGTGCTGCCTTGCTCGTGGCGTGAACACGGGCTTCTCCGCGAGGGCGTGCTCAAGGCGCTCAAGCCTGGCGTCGCTCTGCGGCTCGGTGAAGAACTCGCCATCCTTCCGGCGCTCGGCGACTTCCTCGTGGGTCGCGGCGCCGAACTCGGCCTGCCGGCGATCGACTACCACGGCTATCTCGCTGCCGCTGGCCGGCTGCTGAAAGAGGAGATCCGCCTCGACCGCGAACAGGCCCACATGCGCATCGCATCGACCCTGCTCGCCGCCGACGCGCATGTGTTCGTGCCGGCCTTGCTGCCGTGGTGCACCCCGGCGCTGACCGCGATGGAACGCATCCATGGCGCCAAACTCGCCGACGCCATCGTGGCACCGCATGAGGCCCGCCGCCTGGGCCGTGCACTGGTCGGCGGTCTGCTCGCCCGTCCGTTCTGGTCGCCCGCCGAGCGCGCGTTGTTCCACGGCGACCTGCACGGTGGCAACCTGCTGCGCGCCGACGATGGCCGTATCGCGGTGCTCGACTGGAGCCTCGCGGCGCATCTGGACAAGGCGCAGCGCGAGGCGCTGGTGGACCTTGCGCTTGCTGCCCTTGCCCTCGACACCGGGCGCATCGCCAGCGCGCTCGCCGGTCTCGGGCTGGTCGAAAGCTGCAGCGCCAGCGTGAGCGCCACGGTGGACCAGGCGCTCGACAATTTCGTGTGCAGCGGCCGCGCGCTCGGCTTCGACTGGCTGATCGGCCTCCTCGACGCGCTGGCGCTGCAGGGCGGGAGCGGCTTCGGAGAGCAACTGGCGGTGTTCCGCAAGAGCTGGTTGTCGCTCGCGGGGGTGCTTGGCGATCTCGGCGCCGGAGCAGATGCCGACTTGCCGCTGATCGATCTCGGCGTGCGGCGCCTCGCCGCCGAGTGGCCGGCCCGCCTGCTTGCCCCGGCCGATTCGCGCGCCTTCGCCACTCATGTCTCCACTGCCGACCTGTGGCGTGCGGCGGCCGACATATTTCCGGCCAGCCTGCGCTACTGGGCGCGGCGGGCGTACTGAAGCCGTCGGCCGCGCGGGCGGCCCGTCAATGCTTCTTGCGCTTGCCCTTGGCGACCTTGGGCAGGGCGGCGACGAGGCGGGCGATGTCGGCCGTGTCGCGTTCGGCGAGCAAGGCCAGCCCGGCGCGCAGCACCTCGGACTTGCTGGCGAGCACCCCGTCCTTGCCGAGCGCCTCGCGCATCGCCTTGATGCGCTTGTGCTCGCTGGCCGGCATCGAGAAGGAGTCGCGCTCCACCTTTTCGTGCTTGTCGCGGCGTTCGGCTTCGAGGCGTGCAGCCTCGAGGCGCGCCTCCTCATCGCTGACGGCCGGTCCGGCCTTCACCGCGAGCGGACGAGCCACCCGCACCGCCGGCCTCGTCGTCGCGGCTGACTGCGCGCCAGCCGCGGGTTTCACGGTCGCCTGGGTGCGCTCGGCGAGCGCGGCGTCTTCCTTCTCGAGGGTCTCACGCAATTTTGATTGCACGCCCGTGCTGCTGCCACTCATGCTCACTCCTCGATCAATCCGATGACGGCCGCCACCAAGCGGCTGACCTCTTCCTGTGCCAGTGCGGCGGCACGGCCGAGACTGAACACCGAGGTGCCGCGCACCGCGCTCAGCGCATAGGCGCTGCGCTGGGACAGTGCGGCGTCGAGCACCGGGAGCGTGAAGTCCTTGAGCACATCGAGCACGTCGGCCGACAGCGCGGTGCGGGTGACGCGATTGGGCACGAGTGCACCGCGCAGGCCGGGGCGACTGTGCCGGCGGTCGAGGATCAGACGCTCGATGCCGCGTGTCGCCCACAGGTCGGTGGGGCCGGGCACGACCGGCACGAGGGCGAGGTCGCACAGATCGAGTGCGCTCATGGTGTGTGGGTGTTCGATCGAGGGTGGGCAGTCCATCACCACCACGTCGACCTTGTTGGCGATCGGATGCAGCGTCTGTGCCATCTCGCCGGCGCTGCCGCGCAAGCGCACCACGTGCGCCGGGAACGGCGCCTCGGCAGGCGCCGACTCGGCCCAGCGTGAGGCGCTTTCTTGCGGATCGAGATCGGCGAGCGCGACACGGTAGCCCTCCAGGGCCAGGCCGGCAGCAAGCTGCATGGCCATCGTGGTCTTGCCCGATCCGCCTTTCTGGGAAATCAGTGCGATCAGGGTCGGTGCGGTCATGATCCATCCCGTAAAGGTAATACGCGATAGTCTAGCCAATCGGCCACCGCCTGTGGTCGCGCTGCGCTTGCGGTGTTGATGCGCGCAGGGGCGGTGCAGGCCGGCGATGCCGGCATCGTGCCTGCGCACATCGGCAGCGCGCCCTTGCCCGTGCCTAGATCAGCTTCAGCCCGGGCGGCAGCGATTCGCCGAAGCTGCGCCGGCGATCGGCGTCGTCGAGGCTGACGGCCTCGCGCACCATGGTGATCCAGCTGTGCGGGGCGCGGATCGCAGTCAGGCGGCGGGCGACCTCGGCGCGCAGCTCGGGGGCGAGGTCGCGCGTGCGGTCGCCGGTGAGGCGGGTGATCTGGGCGGCCGCGAAGGCAGCGGGCTCGACGGTCTTCCAGTCGAGCGCGAGCACCGCGGCGAGCCATTCGGCAGCGATCTCCGGGGCGACGACGTTGTGCGCGCTGCCATACAGCGACTCGCGCGCGCCGACGCGGCCGAGCGCCCACCAGGTGTGCGGTTTCTCGCCGGGGCGCTGCAGGCGCTCGAGCAGCCAGTTGCCGACCTCGATGCGGTGCATCACCGGCACGCGCTCGAGCGCGGCGGCTAGCCGCACCATGTCGTCGTAGCTGCCCTGCACCGGGTCGCCGCGGCGTCGCGCGGCGTCGGCGTGCTCGAGGTGGCCGGCGAGCACTTCGAGGATCTGCAGCTGGCGGTGTTCGTCCAGGCCGCCGGCGCTGCGCCGCCACAGGGTCCACCACTCGCTCCAGTTGTTGCCTTCCTGGATGTACTGGAGACCCTGCGCGAACAGCGCCCACAGCTGGTCGATGCGCCAGTCGTCGAGTGCGGCGCCGAGGCCGGGGCGCAGGCAGTAGCCGGCCAGGTTGAGCCACACGCGCTCGTGCTCGGCCGAGCGCCGGCGGCGACGGGCGCGCTCGAGCAAGGCGTCGAACAGGGTGCGCAGCAGTGCCATGTCCCAGTCCTCGCGGCGGCCGAGCACGCGCTCGAGGCGACTGCGCAGCTGGCGCACGTCCTTGGGCGTGACCTGTTGTGCCTGGCCGCCGAAGGTCTGCTCGATCAGGGCGAGGGCCTGGTCGAGGCGCGGGTGGACGCCGGGGGCGGGCGTGCTCACGGCGGATGCGTCAGCCGCCGCCGCATCGGCTTCGGCGCGCACCGGGAAGGCGAGCTGCCAGCGGCGTTCGGCATCGTCGACACTGACGCACTGCATTTCCAGCGTGCCGACCTCGGTCAGGGTCGCCACCAGGCGGACGGCGACGTTCTCGCGACGGCCCGCGCCCGTCGGCGGCAGGCGGGCGGTGAGCGGTGGCAGGCGGATGAAGTCGTCCGCGTCCAGATCGACCAACTCGCCCGCCTGCCAGGCGGTGTCGCTGGTCGAGGACACGAGGTGGAAGCGCACCGGCTGGCCGAGGCGGAGCGCGAAGCGGCGCTCGGGCAACGCCACCTCGATGCCGGATTCGGTGCCGCGCGGCAGCACGCAGATGGCGTGCGAGGCCTCGCACGCGTCCTCGAGCACCAGGAAGTGGCTGCGCGCCGAGCCGCCGCCGATGCCGGGACCGAGCCCGGCGCGTGCCGCCCGCACCAGCGCGAAGGCGACCGCGCCGCGGGCGACGGCGAGGTCGGGCGCGTCGTTGTGCAGCACCCGCGGGGGGGCGCCGCGCCACCGCGCGAGCAGGGCCTCGAGGCGCGCGGATAGCGCATGGGCGCGGAACACGCCGCCATTGAGGAGGAGCGTGTAGGGCACTGCGGGCGCAGC
>JAKLLJ010000076.1 GCA_023150215.1 Thauera sp.
AGCGGCAGCGTGAAGGCTGCAGCCTTGTTGGTCACCACCGCGAGCCGGAGGTCGCGTCGGCGCAGGGTTTGCAGGGTCTCGACCACCCCGGGGTAGATCGTCGTGCTCACGCCGTTGACCAAGGCGTAGTGACGGCGGAACACGGCGACCGCAGTCTCGATCTCGGCCTCGGACGCCGACGTGCCTTCGGTCAGGCAGCGTCGCACCAGGTTGGGGATGCCCTTGCCGACGAAGCCGTGCACCTCGGCCACGCCGCGCGGCGAGCGGCCGAGCTCGGCGAGCATCAGGTTGGCGGCGTCAGCAAGGTCGGCGATGGTGTCGAGCAGGGTGCCGTCGAGGTCGAACAGCACCGCGCGCGGTGCAAAGCGCGCTGGCGCGCTCATGGCGCCACCGTGCCGAGCTCCGCGCGCAGCGCGCCGATGATCGAGTCGTAGCGGTGGGCATCGGTGGCCTTGCCAGCGCCGAACACTGCGGAACCGGCAACGAAGGTGTCGGCGCCGGCGCGCGCGATTTCGGCGATGTTGTCGGTCTTCACCCCGCCGTCGATCTCGAGCAGGATGCGACGCCCGCTCCTGGCCTCGTAGGCGTCGAGCCTGGCACGTGCGGCGCGCAGCTTGACGAGCGTCTCGGGGATGAATTTCTGGCCGCCGAAGCCCGGGTTCACGCTCATCAGCAGCACCACGTCGAGCTTGTCCATGACGTGATCCATGTGGTGCAGCGGCGTGGCCGGGTTGAACACCAGGCCGGCCTGGCAACCCGCATCGCGGATCAGGCCGAGGCTGCGGTCGATGTGCTCGGAAGCCTCGGGGTGGAAGGTGATGACGCTGGCGCCCGCCTTGGCGAAGTCGGGAATGATGCGATCCACCGGCTTCACCATCAGATGCACGTCGATCGGCGCGCTGGTGTGGGGACGGATCGCCTCGCACACCAGCGGGCCGATGGTGAGGTTGGGGACGTAGTGATTGTCCATCACGTCGAAGTGGATCCAGTCGGCGCCGGCGGCGATGACGTCGCGGACCTCCTCGCCGAGGCGGGCGAAGTCGGCGGACAGCAGGCTGGGGGCGATACGGTACATGAGGCGCTCCGGAAAGTTCGTCAGACCGGATTCTACCTGCTGCCGCCGACGGCGCCGACCGAGGCGCCCTGCCTCAGCGCACGCAGACCTTGCGCACCTGCTTCATGTCGGTGATGCCGGCGAGCACCTTTTCCATGCCGTCCTGGCGCAGCGTGCGCATGCCCTCGGCCAGCGCCTGGCCGAGGATCTGCTCGACCTGCCCGCGCGCCTGGATCAGGCGCTTGACGGGCTCCGAGCCGAGCATCAGCTCGTGCAGGCCGACCCGTCCCTTGTAGCCCTGGTTGCAGTGCTCGCAGCCCGCCGCGCGATAGAGCGCAAAACCGCCCTCCTTGTCGGCGAAGGCCGCGCGCCAGCGCGCCAGCACGCGCGCGCGCGCAGCCTGCGGGTCGGCGGCGAAGTCCGCGGTGAGGTGCATGTCCTCGCAGTACTCGTCGAGCATGCTGGCGAGCTCGTCCTCGCTGGCGCGATAGGGCACGCGGCACTTGAGGCACAGGCGCTTGGCCAAGCGCTGGGCGAGCACGCCGAGCAGTGCGTCGGCAAAGTTGAACGGGTCCATGCCCATGTCGAGCAGGCGCACCACGGACTCGGGCGCGCTGTTGGTATGCAGTGTCGAGAACACTAGGTGGCCGGTCAGCGACGCCTCGATGCCGACCGACACGGTCTCCTGATCGCGCATCTCGCCGACCATGATCACGTCCGGGTCGGCACGCAGGAAGGCACGCATCATGGTCGCGAAGTCGATGCCGGCCTTGCGGTTGACCTGCACCTGGCGCAAACCCTTCTGGGTGATCTCGACCGGATCCTCGACGGTCCAGATCTTGGTGTCGGGTGTGTTGATGTAGCTCAGGATGGAGTGCAGCGTGGTGGTCTTGCCTGAGCCGGTCGGACCACAGACGAAGAAGATGCCGTAGGGCTTGGCGATCGCGCCCTTCAGGCGGTCGAGATTGAAGGGCATCAGGCCGAGCTGATCGATCGGGATCGGCTCGCTGTTGGCAAGCAGGCGCATCACCACGTCTTCCATGCCGCCCTGGGTAGGTAGCGTGGCGACGCGCAGCTCGACGTCGAGCGGAGCGAACTTGCGGAAGCGGATCTTGCCGTCCTGCGGCTTGCGGCGCTCGGAAATGTCAAGATCGCACATGATCTTGATGCGGGTGACAAGCGGATTGCGATAGCTCGCCGGGATCTCGATGTAGGGCACCAGCGAACCGTCCTTGCGGAAGCGGATCTGGGTCTTTTCCTTGCCGGGGCGGGGCTCGATGTGGATGTCGGAGGCGCCCTGGCGGTAGGCGTCGATGATGATCTTGTTGACCAGCTTGACGAGTTCGTTGTCGGCTGCGGCCGTCACCTCGTCCCTGAGCGACAGCGCATCCTCTTCGTGCTCGTCGAGACCGGAGAGCAGATCGGACACCGAGCCGTCGTCGAGCGTCGCACCAAAGAACTGCTCGACGGTCAGCTCGAAATCACGCTGGGTGGTGACCCGGTAGCTGAGGCGCTTCTTGGGCAGCACGTTCTGCGCCACACCCGAGCTGCGCACCTGCTCGGGATCGACGCAGAGGATCACCACGCCCTCGGGATTCTCCTCGTACGGCAGCCACAGGCTTTTCTCGACGAACTCGCGCTTGATGTTGCGCAGCAGGTCCATCGGCTTGACGTGATTGCCGACGAAAGCCTGGTAAGGCACGCCGAAGTAACGCGACGCCGCGGCACCGAGCTCTGCGGTGCTGAGGCCGAATTGCTCGATCAACACGTTCTCGGTGCCGCCGCCACTGACACGCGCCTCGCGCGCGGCGTCCGCGAATTCTTCTGCGGTGATGCGACCATCGACCACCAGCGCATCGAAGCGCGAGCGCAGGCGCCCGGTCTGCCGGTTGTGGCGCAGGAACGCGACGCCGAGCGTCTGCGCCAGCCCCATCAGCCCCTCCTCGGCCATCCTCGAGAAAGGCTCGCGATTCAGCGTGTTGATCAGCTGCACCACGCCGAGCAGGCTACCGGTATCGGGATCACGGATCGGCGCGACCAGCATCTGGCGCGAATGGAAGCCGGTGCTGGCATCGACCTCGCGGCGCAGTTCGAGGTTGGGCGAGATCCGCCGCAGCTCGTCGTCGTCATAGACGTCGCGGATGTTCACCAGCTGGCCACTGAGTGCGACGAAGCCGGCGATGCTGTTCTCGCCGATCGGCAGGCGAATGCTCTGCACGCCGCTGAGACCGGTCTTGACGCGGGTGACGATGGACGCCCCGCCCTCCTCGAGCGCATAGATCGTGAAGCGCTCGGCTTCGAACAACGTACATAGCTCGGGCGCCAGCTCGAGCATGATTTCGTCGGTGTCCTTGCTGGCGTGGATGCGGTTGGTCAGCGCCTGCAGGCCCTTGAAGAAGGCCAGGCGATGCGTGACGGCGCTGGACACGGAACTGTTCATTGCACTGATCCTTGCTGGACACGCGTGGCGGGGGGCGCCCGCGTCAGAATTCGAGTACGTCGCCGCGCGCGAGCGCACGCACCGGCAAGCCGCGGCCGGCGGCCTCCAGCTGGGCGATGATACGCGCTCCGACCCCGGGCTTGAGGTGGCTGATGTGCAGCTCGGGGGCACCGCGGATCTCGTCAAGCAAGGCACGCGCCATGCTCGGGCACAGATGGCGCGAGGCAACCGCCAGCCCGTGCTGCTCCTCGGCGAACGCGGTCTCCAGAATCAGGTGGCGCAGTTGCGGACAGGCGTTGATGGCTTCGATCAGCTCGGGACAATAAGCGGTGTCGCCCGAAAAAACCAGCTGCCCGCTGCCGCTGTCGAGCCGGTAAGCGACCGCAGGCACCGTGTGGCGGGCCGGCAGCGCGGTGACACCACGACCGTCGAGCTCGACACGCTCGCCAACCTGGATCGGCTGAAAGCGCATGAAGGGCTGGTGATGGTCGGGTATCGTAGAGAAATCGGGCCACACCAACCAGTTGAAGATGTGCGAGTGCAGGATGCGGATCGTTTCCGGCGAAGCATGCACCAGCACCGGCTTCTGGCGCTGCTCGCCCACCGAATCGATCATCAGCGGCAGCGCGGCGATGTGGTCGAGATGGGCGTGGGTGAGGAAGACATGATCGATGCGCACCAGCGCCTCGAGCGGCAGGTCGCCAACGCCCGTCCCGCAGTCGACCAGGATGTCCTCATCGATCAGGAAAGAGGTCGTGCGAGACTGCAAACCACCGATCCCGCCGCTGCACCCGAGCACCTTGAGCTTCATGGCCCCCTTCATCCGCACCGACGACAGGTGAACTGCCGCCGCTAGCCCCATTCCAGCGCCGATTATCACGGCTACCGGACCGCTGCGCGCGGCACAAAATCACGCCACCGTGGCGCGCTCAGCCGCGCAGGAAGAACTCCATCTTGACGCCGGCGATCTCGATGATGTCGTGGTCACGCAGCGGCCGCGCCTGGGCGTCGATCGCATTGCCATTGACGAGCGGAAAGCTTGCGCCCTCGACGTGGGTGATGAAGTAGCCGTGCGGCCGGCGGGTGATCACCGCCACCTGGCGCCCGGGCTTGCCGAGCGTGGTCAGTGACTTGGTCAGCAGGAGTTCGCGTCCCGCGTTGGCGCCGCTGAGCACCTGGATCACCCCCATGCCCTCGCCCGCCGCGACGGCGGCAGTCGCTGCCGCGGCCGCCACGCCGGCCTGGCGCGCGGCCGCCGAGAGTATCTGCGTGTCGCTCGGCGGCGGGGCCGGCGGCACGGCGGTCTCGGTCACCGCCCGCGCCATCTCGAAAGCCTTGAACGCTGCCGTCTCGATCATCTCGGAAGGGGCCAGCCCGGGCTTGGCGTCGTCGACGATGAATTTGATCCGGTACTTGCCGAGCTCGATGACGTCGTTGTTGCGCAGGACGTTCTTCTTGACCGGCTGGCCGTTCAGGTAGGTGCCGTTGGTGGAATTCTGGTCTTCGAGAAAAGCGTCGTTGGTGATGCAGGTGATCACCGCGTGATGGCCGCTGATCGCGAGGTTGTCGATCTGGATGTCGTTGTCCGGCTTGCGTCCGATCGTGGTGCGCTCCTTGCCGAGCACCATCTCCTTGAGCACCAGCCCATCCATGCTGAGCACCAACTTCGGCATGCGTCGTCCCGTCAAAAGATGAAGCGGCCGACGCCGGATGGCGGGGCCGTCGAGGAAATTGACGCCGTATTCTAGCGCGCGCACCGGGCGGGTTCACAAAAAAGGGGCGCCGGAACACCCGGCGCCCCCCCTCACGACTCGATACGGAAAGCGCTTACAGCATCGCCTTCAGCAGCTTGGCCATTTCGGACGGGTTGCGCGTGACCGTGAAGCCGCACTCTTCCATGATGGCGAGCTTGGCATCGGCAGTATCCGCGCCACCCGAAATCAGCGCGCCGGCGTGGCCCATGCGCTTGCCGGCCGGCGCGGTGACGCCGGCGATGAAGCCGACGATCGGCTTCTTCATGTTGGCCTTGCACCACTGCGCGGCTTCGGCTTCGTCCGGACCGCCGATCTCGCCGATCATGATCACCGCGTCGGTGTCCGGATCGTCGTTGAACATGCGCATCACGTCGATGTGCTTGAGACCGTTGATCGGATCGCCGCCGATGCCGACCGCCGAGGACTGGCCGAGGCCGATCTCGGTGAGTTGGGCCACGGCCTCATAGGTCAGCGTACCGGAGCGCGACACGACGCCGATGCGACCCTTGCGGTGGATGTGGCCGGGCATGATGCCGATCTTGATCTCGTCAGGCGTGATCAGGCCGGGGCAGTTGGGGCCGAGCAGCAGGGTTTCCTTGCCGCCAGCGGCGACCTTCTGCTTCATCTTGTTGCGCACCATCAGCATGTCGCGAACGGGGATGCCTTCGGTGATGCAGATCGCCAGGTCGAGGTCGGCTTCGCAGGCTTCCCAGATGGCATCGGCAGCGCCCGCGGGCGGCACGTAGATGACCGACACGGTGGCGCCGGTCTCAGAAGCGGCTTCCTTGACCGAGGCGTAGATGGGGATGTCGAAGATCTTCTCGCCCGCCTTCTTCGGATTCACGCCGGCGACGAAGCAGTTCTTGCCGTTGGCGTATTCCTGGCACTTCTCGGTGTGGAACTGACCGGTCTTGCCGGTGATGCCCTGGGTGATGACCTTGGTGTCTTTGTTGATCAGGATGGACATTCGAAGCTCTCCTTACTTGACCGCAGCGACGATCTTGGTCGCGGCTTCCGCCATGGTGTCGGCGGTGATGATCGGCAGACCCGAGTCGGCGAGGATCTTCTTGCCGAGATCTTCGTTGGTGCCCTTCATGCGCACCACCAGCGGGACGGAGAGATGAACTTCCTTGGCCGCGGCGACCACGCCGGTGGCGATGGTGTCGCAGCGCATGATGCCGCCGAAGATGTTGACCAGGATGCCCTTGACCTTGGGGTTCTTGAGCATGATCTTGAAGGCTTCGGTGACCTTCTCGGTGGTCGCGCCGCCGCCGACGTCGAGGAAGTTGGCCGGCTCGGCGCCGAACAGCTTGATCGTGTCCATGGTGGCCATCGCGAGGCCGGCGCCGTTCACCAGGCAGCCGATGTTGCCATCGAGGCTGATGTAGGCGAGGTCGAACTTGGAGGCTTCGATCTCGTCGGCGTCTTCTTCGTCGAAGTCACGGAAATCGACGATTTCCGGGTGGCGGTAGAGGGCGTTGGAGTCGAAGTTGAACTTCGCGTCCAGAGCCTTGATGTTGCCGTTGCCTTCGAGGATCAGCGGGTTGATTTCCGCCAGCGAGGCATCGGTTTCCATGTAGCAGGTGTACAGGCGCTTGAGCGCATCAACCGCCTTGGCGACCGAAGCCTCGGGCACGCCGATGCCTCGCGCCAGGGTCTCGGCCTGGGCGTCGGTGAGACCAACCAGCGGATCGACGAACTCCTTGAGGATCTTCTCGGGGGTGCTGTGCGCGACCTCCTCGATGTCCATGCCGCCCTCGGAGGAGGCCATCATCGCGATCTTCTGCGTGGCGCGATCGGTCAGCGCGGCGACGTAGTATTCCTTCTTGATGTCGGCGCCTTCCTCGATCAGCAGGTTGCGCACCTTCTGGCCTTCGGGGCCGGTCTGGTGGGTCACGAGCTGCATGCCGAGGATGTCGCTGGCGTGCTGACGCACTTCGTCGAGCGAGCGGGCGAGCTTGACGCCGCCGCCCTTGCCGCGGCCGCCGGCGTGGATCTGGGCCTTGACCACCCAGATCTTGCCGCCGAGTTCCTCGGCTGCCTTGACCGCTGCATCCACCGACACGCAGTGAAAACCGCGCGGCGTGACGACGCCATACTTCCTCAAAAGTTCTTTTGCCTGATACTCATGAATTTTCATGGTTGCCCTTCGATCGAAGCCGCGGCGACGGCTGCCGCCGCGAACAGGTTGATGGCATGCTTTGGAGCATGTGCTCCACGACTGGCGTCGTCTCCCTCGACCGTCGCCCGCCGCCTTGAATCGGGACCCCCCGACCCGACCCGCAGACCCGACGCGCACGCGCCACGGTCGCAAGACCCCATAATTATAACTGGTTTTGCGCAGTGCACAGGAACGAGCACCGCGCCCCCTCCGCCTGCAGGCCCTCAAAGCCGGCGACGAAGAGGCACCGGCATCCCCCTGCCATGGCACGGCAAGGCGCCGAAAACGTCACACCCAAGGCCAAACAGGCGCGGGGCGACGATCGATTGTCGACGCAGTCGCTGGAATGCCCGTCGGGAGTCTGCTAAAACTCCCGGTCAACCAACCCACCGCCGGACGCGCGGAAGATGAACAACAAACGCATACCGCTCGCCATCGCCCTGGCCGCAGCCCTCTGCGGCACCCCGCCAGGGGCGACCGCTGCAGCCCTCGGGGAAATCGCCGCCTTGTCCGCCCTGGGCGACAGCTTCCGTGCCGAGATCATGCTGCCCGGCGGGACGGCCGCGGATGCCGAGTGCTTCCGCGTCGTCTCCGCCAACGCCGGCGACATCCCGACACTGCGCCGAGGCCGGGTGACGATCTCCGCCACCGGCGCGGGCACCCGCCTCGTCGTGCGCGATACCGAGCGAATCAACGAACCGGTGCTGCGACTTGCACTCGAGAATGTCTGCGAATCCCGTCTGCGCCGGGAATACACCCTGCTGATGCCGTTCGCGCAGGCGGCACGACTACCGGCGGCGCCCACGTCCGCATCCGCGTCGGCCAGGGCTCCCGCCACGCCGGAAGCAAGAAGCCGGCCGGCCGCCGCGCGCGCCGCCACACCAGCTCGAGCGGGCGCGCGAACGCAGGCGGCACGGCCGGCGGCGCGCGCGTTGAACATGACGGGGGACGAATCGCTCGCCTCGCTCGCTGAGTCCCTGTATCCCGACGATGATGCGGCGCGTGCGCGTTTCACCAAGGCCGCCGCCGCCGCCAACCCGGAGCTGTTCCCCGACGCCGCCGCGCACACCCGCATCCTGCCTGCCGGTACCGCACTGCGCGTGCCGGATCTACGTGCGCGGCGCGATCCGGCCGGCCCGACCGCCAGCCCCCCGCCCCCCGTTGGCAACGCCACATCCGGCCCAAGCCCCGATCGCCTGATGGTAGACAAGGGCAATCCCGTGCGTGCGACCGCCGCGGGCAGCGCGGACACGGACCCGCGCTCCGCCCATGCGAAGGGGCTCGCCGAGCGCGAGCGCGCCCTGGCGACGGCGATCGATCGCAGCATCATCACCGAGATGGAGCTGCTCGCCCGCATCAAGGAACTCGAGGAGATCCAGTCCGGCCTGCAGGAGCGCATTCGCGCGGCCACCACCCCTCCGCCCGCTGCAGCGGTGGCCGCGGTGGCGCCCCGTCCCGTCTCGCCCCCGGCGCCCAGGATCGAAACCACCACGACCGCCCCGCTAGCGCCCGCGCCGCGGCCGATCGCCTCCGCGCGGACGCCGGACGCATACTTGTTTGGAGGGCTGGGGCTGGCGGCGCTGCTGCTCGTCGCCCTGCTGCGCCGGGCACGCGGGGGGGACGAGGGCGCGCGGGTCATCACGGCGCCGCCCACGGCCACCGCGACCCTGCTCGAACAAGGAGAAAGCCGCAAGGGACGCGCGCGCGCAGAGGAGAGTGGGCTTTCTTCCGGCGCAACCACGGGCAAACCGGATGCCCGCCCGGGCTGGCCGGCAAGCACCGAAAGCAGCCCGGTCGAGGAACACAAGTCGGCGGTCGAACTGGCCGACATCATGATGAGCTTTGGCCGGGTGAACGGCGCCGCCGACACGCTTGCCGAGTTCATCCGCGGCAACCCGCGCGAGGCGGTCACCCCTTGGCTGAAGCTGCTCGAGGTCTATCGTGCCGCCGGCATGCATGCCGAGTTCGATGCGATCGCCGGCGAACTCAACAAGACCTTCAACGTCACCCGGGTCAGCTGGGACAACTACGATGCGCTGCGCGCATCACGGATGAGCATCGAGGACCTGCCGCACATCGCCGAAGCCCTGCAGAAGAGCTGGCGCACCGCGGCGTGCCAGCGCTACCTGCAGCAGCTGTTGCGCGACAACCGCAACGGCACGCGTGCCGGCTTCCCGTTCGCGGTGATCGACGAGATCCTTACCCTGACCGCAATCCTCGAAGAGGAGCTCGGCCCCTGCCCTCCGCCGGCGGCGCCCAAGTCGTAGCGCTAGACCGGGTTGTCGAGGTCGATGAACTCGGCCTCGATGCTGAGCACCTCGCGCAGATGGCGCGCGATCGCGCGCGCGCCATAGCGTTCGGTGGCATGGTGGCCGGCGGCGATGTAGGGCACGCCGGATTCGCGCGCGAGATGCACGGTCGGCTCGGAAATCTCGCCCGACACATAGAGGTCGGCGCCGGCAAGGATGGCCTGCTCGAAGTAGCCCTGCGCCCCGCCCGTGCACCAGGCGATCCGGCGCACGACGCGATCACCGTCGCCGACCAGCAGCGGCGCGCGGCCGAGCGCGGCGGCGAGCGCGTCCGCAATGGCGTGCGCACTTTCCCCCTCGCGCGCCGGTTGCCCGATCCAGCCGAGATCCTGGTCGGCGAAGCGGCCCTCACCCTGCCAGCCCATCAGCTGCGCGAGTTGCGCGTTGTTGCCGAGCTCGGGATGCACGTCGAGCGGCAGGTGGTAGGCGAACAGGCTGATGTCCTGGCTCAGCAGGGTGCGCAGCCGGTTGCGGCGGAATCCGGTCACCCGGCCGTCGTCGCCCTTCCAGAACAGGCCGTGGTGAACGAAGACGGCGTCATGCCCACCCGCCGCGGCGCGGTCGAGCAGCGCCTGGCTGGCAGTGACGCCGCACAGCACGCGCGCGACCTCCGGGCGTCCTTCCACTTGCAGGCCGTTTGGGCAATAATCCTTGAGCCGTGAGGCCTCGAGCAGGGAATCCAGATGTTTCCTGAGTTCGACGAGCTGCATGCGTTCTCCTCTCTCCCTCTTGCCGCGCACCGCGGCCACGCCGCGACACGGTCACAGCGGGGCTTGCGTGCCTTCCTAAATTCTGCAGCCTCACATTATGCGCCGCTTGTGGCTCATCTTCGCGCAGGCCGTGACCGTCAGCGTCGCGGTGCTGTTCGTGCTCAACACGCTCAAGCCCGAGTGGCTGCGCAAGGCCACGCCCGCCGCCGTGGTGGCCATCCTGGAGGCGCCGGCGGGTGCCGAGCGCGCCCCAGCCTCGACCTCCTATGCGCCTGCGGCACAGCGTTCGATGCCCGCGGTGGTGCATATCTTCACTACCAAGGGTGGCCGCAACCAGCGCCATCCGCTGTTCGACGACCCACTCTTCCGCCATTTCTTCGGTGAACGCCCGGACACGGCGCCCAGCGAGTCCGGCCTGGGCTCGGGCGTCATCGTCAGCCCCGACGGCTACGTGCTGACCAACAACCACGTCATCGAGACCGCCGACGCGATCGAGATCGCGCTCAATGACGGCCGCAAGTTCGCCGCCCGACTGGTCGGCCGCGACCCCGAGACCGATCTTGCGGTGCTGCGCATCGACGGCGAGTCCGTACTGCCCGCGATCACCTTCGCAGCACGCGACGGCCTCGCGGTGGGCGACGTCGTGCTCGCGATCGGCAATCCCTTCGGCGTCGGCCAGACCGTGACCATGGGCATCGTCTCGGCGCTCGGCCGCAGCCAGCTCGGCATCAACACCTTCGAGAACTACATCCAGACCGACGCCGCGATCAACCCGGGCAACTCCGGCGGAGCACTGGTCGACGGCGCAGGCAACCTGGTCGGCATCAACACCGCGATCTACTCGCGCTCGGGCGGCTCGCTTGGTATCGGTTTCGCGATCCCGGTGTCGATCGCGCGCAACGTGCTCGAGCAGATCGTGGCCACCGGTGAGGTCGTGCGCGGCTGGGTCGGCGTCGAGATCCAGGAGCTGACGCCCGAACTCGCCGCCTCCTTCGGTTATCGTGACGCCAGCGGGGCGCTGATCGCCGGCGTGCTGCGCGGCAGCCCGGCTGACCGCGCAGGCGTGCGTCC
>JAKLLJ010000077.1 GCA_023150215.1 Thauera sp.
ATTTCTGGTACGGGTGGCGTTCGATCCAGTGGCGGGCGACGTCGACGCGGCGGCACACCCACACCCGGTCGTGCTTCTCGATATGGTCGAGGAAGCGCTGCAGGGCCTTGAAGCGCCCCGGGCGGCCGAGCAGGCGGCAGTGCATGCCGATCGACATCATCGCCGGGCGCTCTTCGCCCTCGGCGTA
This sequence comes from Thauera sp., assembly GCA_023150215.1. Lineage (GTDB taxonomy): Bacteria > Pseudomonadota > Gammaproteobacteria > Burkholderiales > Rhodocyclaceae > Thauera. The sequence goes on from JAKLLJ010000077.1 coordinate 188, forward strand.
CATCACGTCGAAGGCATCGCGCAGGTACTCGAAGAACTCGTCGCCGTGCGAGAAACCCTGCGGCAGCGCGAAGCGCATGTCGTTGGTGTCGAGCGTGTAGGGCACGATCAGGTGCGGCACGGTCTCCCCGTTCGTCTTCTGCACCTCGGTCCACAACGGCAGGTCGTCGCCGTAGTAGTCCGAGTCGTACAGGAAGCCGCCGTAGTCGGCCACCAGGCGCCGGGTGTTGGGCGAGTCGCGGCCGGTGTACCAGCCGAGCGCGCGCGCGCCGGTGAGGCGCTCGATGATCTCCATGCCGATCTTCATATGCTCGCGCTCGAGCTCTTCGGGCGTGTTCTGGTAGTGGATCCAGCGCCAGCCGTGGCAGGCGATCTCGTGGCCGAGCTCCTTGAAGGCGGCGGTGAGCTCGGGGTGGCGCTCGAGCGCCATCGATACGCCGAAGATGGTCATCGGCAGGCCACGGCGCTCGAACTCGCGCAGGAAGCGCCAAACGCCCACGCGCGCGCCGTACTCGTAGATGCCTTCCATCGACAGGTGGCGCTCGGGGTAGCTGGCGGCGTTAAAGAGCTCGGAGAGGAACTGCTCGCTGCCGGGGTCGCCGTGCAGCACGCAGTTCTCGCCGCCTTCCTCGTAGTTGAGCACGAACTGCACCGCGACGCGGGCGCGGCCGGGCCAGTCGGCGTGCGGCGGGTTGCGGCCGTAGCCGACGAGGTCGCGGGGGTAGGCGGGGTTCGAGGTCATGATGTCTTTTCCGAACAGGGGTTCAGGCATGCCGAGGGCCGATCGCCCCCGGCGCTTTCTGTAGGAGCGGCGGCAGCCGCGAACAGGATGAGGAGGCAGTCCCATCCGCGTGGTCCCGTGGGCCGGCGCCGTGTGTTCGCGGCTGCCGCCGCTCCCACATCGGGCCTCGCGAACAGGGCGCCGGCCCGGCGGGTCAGCCGTTTGCGCCGAACATCGCATCGAGCCGGAATCTAGCGATCTTGCTGATCTCGGTCAGGCAGGTGCGGAACTCGGTGGCGCGCTCGTTGGCGAGCCGGCCTTCGACGCGGTCCATGATCTGGTGCCGCGTCAGGCCCTTGACCGCGACCACGAAGGGAAAGCCGAAGCGCGCGCGGTAGTCCTTGTTGAGCTGGCGCAGGCGCTGCAGTTCTTCCTTGCTGCACTGGTCGAGTCCGGCGCCGCGCTGCTCGCCGGTGGAGGCGGTGGTCAGCGTGCCGGCCTCGGCTTCCTTGCCGGCGAGCTCCGGGTGGGCGCAGATCAGGGCGAGCTGCTCGGTGGGGGCGGCCGTGTCGACCACCAGGCACATCGCGGCGTGCAGGGCGTCGATGCTGGGGAAGGGGCCGGCGCTCCAGGTACGCTCGGCGATCCACGGCGAGTGCTCGAAGATGCCGTCGAGGCGGGCGACGAAGGCGGCCTGGGGCAGGCGCGCGAGTTCTGCCAAGGCGGCCGCCGTGTTGTCGGCCGCTGCGGGTGAGGTGGGGGTTGGGGTGCTCATGCTGTCTCTTCCGTTCTTTGGTTTCGTGGCGAATCAGTCGGCGGTGCGTGCACCCTGGGCGAACCAGATGGCAATCTTTTCGCGTTCTTCCTCGGTGATGCCGGTGAGGTTGCCGAGCGGCATGTAGCCGCTGGCCACGGTCTGCGCGCTCATCACGGCGTTGGCGGCAATCTGCTCGGGGGTCTGCAACATCACCCCCTTGGGGGCCTGGGCGAAGCCCTCGTAGGTCGGCTTCTCGGCGTGGCAGCTCACGCAGCGTTGCTGCATGATCGAGCGCACGGTGGCGAAGCTCACCTTGTCGCCGCTGGCATCGACCTGCTTGGGCGCCATCAGCACCATCAGCAGCGCGATCAGCGCGACGCCGGCGGCGGGCAGCCACCACTTGACCTGGCCGCGGTGGCGCAGCACGAAGAACTGGCGGATCAGCACGCCGGCGATCATCAGCACGCCCAGCACCAGCCAGCCGTTGGCGTTGGCATAGGTCATCGGGTAGTGGTTGCTGATCATGATGAACAGCACCGGCAGGGTGAAATAGGTGTTGTGCACCGAGCGCTGCTTGCCGATGATGCCGGGGCGCGGATCGACCTTCTCGCCGGCGTGGATCTGCGCCACCATCCGGCGCTGCCCCGGCATGATGTGGAAGAACACGTTGGCCGCCATCATCGTGCCGAGCATGGCGCCGACGTGGATGTAGGCGCCGCGGGCCGAGAACACCTGGTGCAGCACGTAGTTGGCGACCATCACGAACACGAACACGATTGCCGCGAGCAGGCCGTCCTTGCCGACCATGTTGCGGCACAGGACGTCGTAGACCACCCAGCCGGCGACCAGGAAGGCGATCGAAATGCCGATGGCAGCCGCCGGCGACAGTGCCATCACGTTGCTGTCGATCAGGTAGCTCGAGGCGCCGATCCAGTAGATGATCGCCATCATCCCCATGCCCGACAGCCAGGTGGTGTAGGCCTCCCACTTCGACCAGTGCAGGTCCTGGGTGAGCGGCTCGCCCTTGGGGCCGGTGAGGTATTTCTGGCTGTGGTAGAAGCCGCCGCCGTGCACCGCCCACAGTTCGCCGAACACGCCGCGCTGCGCGTCGTCGGGCTTTCTCGGGGCCTTGAGCGAATTGTCCAGCATCACGAAGTAGAACGATGCGCCGATCCAGGCGATGCCCGCGATCAGGTGCAGCCAGCGGACCAACAGGTTGGCCCAGTCGAGCAGGTAGGTTTCCATGATCTCGTCCCTGTGTCCGCCGTGATCAGCTGCCGCGGTAGGTGGAGTAGCTCCACGGCGTCACCAGCAGCGGCACGTGGTAGTGCTGCTCGGCGTTGGCGATGCCGAAGCGCAGCGCGACTTCGTCGACGAACAGCGGCTCGGGCAGGTTCAGGCCCAGGGCACGGAAGTAGTCGCCGGCGGCGAACACGATCTCGTACTTGCCGGCTTCGAGCGCGGCGCCTTCGAGCAGCGGCGCATCGCAGCGGCCGTCGTGGTTGGTGACCGTGCGCGCGACTTCGCGGCGCTCGCCGTCGAGGCGATGGACGGTGACCGCGATGCCGACGCCGGGCTTGCCGTGGGCGGTGTCGAGTACGTGGGTGGTGAGGCGTCCCATGCTGTTGTCTCCTTGTTATGTCCGGGTATGCGGGGATTGTGTGAGGCGCAGTGTAAGCCGGTGCCGTGTTAACGGATCGCATATGGTTTTATAAGTGATATATGATTTCGCGTATTTGCAGCCGGTGCCCGATTTCACCTGGCAGCGCGGCCCAGAACAACGACACGAGGAGACCGACCATGACCTTGCGGCGCAGCGATGACCCGCTCGATACCTACCTGCTGCGCATCTTCGTGCTGTTGGTGACCGAACGCAGCGTTTCGCGCACCGCGCTGCGCATGAACCAGTCGCAGCCGGCGGTGAGCGCCGCGCTCAAGCGTCTGCGCGAGATCCTTGGCGACCCGTTGCTGGTGCGGGAGAAGGGCGGCATGGTGCCGACCGAGCGCGCGCTGGCGCTGATGTCGCATGCGAAGGGGGCGCTCGCCGAAATCGACCGCATGACCGACGCGCCCGAAGCCTTCGAGCCACACAGCACACGGCATGAATTTCGCATCGGTTCGCCCGACTATCTGGCGCCGGTGTTCATCGCCGGTGTCGCCGAGCGCTTCCGCCGTGAGGCGCCGCAGGCGCGCCTGACGCTGCACGCGCTGGGGCCGAACTTCGACTTCGAGCGCTCGCTCGCCGAGGGGGACCTCGACGTGGTGATCGGCAACTGGCCCGAGCCACCGCACCGCATGCACCTGTCGATGCTGCTCGAGGACGAGATCGTGTGCCTGGTGGCGGCCAGCCATCCGCTGGCGAAGAAGGGGATGACGATCGAGGACTACATGCGCGCGGCACACGTGGTGCCGATGCCGTATTCGATCAGCCAGCGCGGCGTGATCGACGGCGTGCTGGCGTCGATGCGCATCAACCGCGACGAGCGTGTGGTGGTGCAGTCGTTCACCGCGGCGCCCTATCTGCTGCAGGGCACCGACCTGGTGTTCACCACCACGCGGCATTTCGCCCAGTTCTACGCCAACCTGCTGGCGCTGGCGATCATCCCGTCGCCAATCGCCTTTCCGCCGATGCGCTTCTACCAGCTCTGGCACGAGCGCAACCACCACTCGACCGGCCACCGCTGGCTGCGCCGCCTGCTCTCGGAATGCGGCCGGCGGATCGCGCCGCCGGCGGCGTGAGGGGACTTGTTCGCGGCTGCCGCCGCTCCTACAGGGCGTGTCGGTTCCGGTAGGAGCGCCGGCAGGCGCGAAGGCGGCAGCGGAGCCCGGACCGTGGGTCGGTTAGCGGACGGCCTTGTTCGCGGCTGCCGCCGCTCCTACAGGGCGTGCCGGTTCCGGTAGGAGCGCCGGCAGGCGCGAAGGCCCGGCGCTCAGCGGTCGATCGGCACCAGCATCACCGGGATGTCGGCCTTCATCGTGACCTTGTGCGCCACCGAGCCGAGCAGCAGCTCGCCGATCGTGCTGTGGCCGCGCGAGCCCATCACGATCACGTCAGCGAGCACATGCTTGGCGACGTCGAGGATACGGCGCGAGGCGTCGCCTTCGAGGGCGCGCACGCTGGCGAGCACACTCTTGACGTCGAGTTCGGGGTTGGCCTCGGCGAAGACGTCGATGCGGTGGCGCAGCAGGGCCTCGGCCTTCTTGTGGCCGGCGAGCTTGACCTCTTCCATCTTCTCTTCGCTGAGGAATTCCTCGTACGGCAGGCTGCTCGAGGGCAGCGTCACGGTGACTGCGTGCAGCTTGGCGTTGAACTTCTTCGCCAGCCCCACGGCATGGAGGAACACCGCAGGCGAGCGCGGGGTGAGATCGGAGGCGTAAAGGATCGAACGGATTTCGTAGCTCATGCGGTTCTCCCGGTTGGCGTGGTTCCGCCGTTGTGCACGGCTGCTTGCGGCGGTGTCTTCATGGCGGGGGCAGCAGTGCTGCGACACCCCTGTACGCCGGAGTGTAGTGGGCGGACGCGAGCGACCGTTCTGCTTCGTTTGATAGCGCTTATACGGGAAAGCTGATGTGAGCGCCGGCCCTGAGGCCCCTGGCGTCATCGGGCGAAGCCGGGGCGCCGCCGACACCGTGTCCGGCGCGCTTCGCCTTCACAGCAGGATCAGCGTCGCCAGGCCGAGGAAGATGAAGAAGCCGCCCGAATCGGTGAGCGCAGTGATCATCACCGAGCCGCCGAGCGCGGGGTCGGCGCCGAGGCGCTGGCGCACCATCGGCACCAGCACGCCGGCGCAGGCCGCCAGCAGCAGGTTCAGGGTCATCGCCCCGGTCATCACCAGGCCAAGCTCGACGTTGCCGTACAGCCACCACGCCAGCACGCCGAGCAGGCCGCCCCACACCAGGCCGTTGATCAGCGCCACGCCGAGTTCCTTGCGCAGCAGGCGCGTCATCGCCGACGGCTCGACCTGACCCATCGCGATCGCGCGCACGATCATCGTCACCGTCTGGTTGCCCGAGTTGCCGCCGATGCCGGCAACGATCGGCATCAGCGCGGCGAGCGCCACCAGCCGCTCGATCGAGTCCTCGAACAGTCCGATCACGCGCGAGGCCACGAAGGCGGTGACCAGGTTGATCGCCAGCCAGGCCCAGCGGTTCTTCACCGAGTCCCACACCGAGGCGAAGATGTCCTCCTCCTCGCGCAGGCCGGCGTGACTCAGGATCTCGGCCTCGGACTCCTCGCGGATGTAGTCCACGACCTCGGCCACCGTCACCCGGCCGATCAGGCGCTTCTCGGTGTCGATCACCGGGGCCGACACCAGGTCGTAGCGCTCGAAGGCCTGCGCGGCGTCGTCGGCTTCGTCCTCCGGAGTGAAGCTGATCACCGCTTCCTTGCGCATCACGTCGGCGACCAGGGTCTCGGGGTCGTTGATCAGCAGCGACTCGAGCGACAGGATACCCTTGAGGTGGTCGTCGCGGTCGATGACGAAGAGCTTGTCGGTGTGGTCGGGCAGCTCGTCGAACAGGCGCAGGTAGCGCAGCACCACTTCGAGGGTGACGTCCTCGCGCACCGTCACCATGTCGAAGTCCATCAGCGCGCCGACCGAGTCTTCCGGGTAGGACATCGCCGCGCGCAGCTGCTCGCGGCCTTCGCTGTCGAGCGACTGGAAAACGTCCTCGATGACCTCGGGCGGCAGGTCGGGCGCGAGGTCGGCGAGTTCGTCGGCGTCGAGCGATTCGGCGGCGGCCTTCAGCTCGGCCGGCGCCATCGTCTCGATCAGCGACTCGCGCACCGCGTCGGAGACTTCGAGCAGGATCTCGCCGTCGCGCTCGGCCTTCACGAGGTCCCAGGCGTAGAGACGCTCGGTCAGCGGCAGTGCCTCGAGGACGTAGGCGATGTCGGCCGGGTGCAGGCTCTCGAGCTTGGCGCGCAGCGCGGCCTCGTGCTGCTTGTGGACGAGGGACTCGACCAGCTGGTGGCGCGGCATGTCCTGGCGATGGACGAGGTCCTCCACCACCTTCTGGCGGGCGAGCAGGTCCTGCACCTCCTTGAGGTGGTGCTGGACGTCGTCGGGGTGGAGTTCTTCGGGCTTGGTCATCGCGCTGCCGTCGGCGGAAGGCACAAGGCCGGAATTCTACGGACTCGCTCCGGCGCACGCGACCCCGATCGTGTGACAGGAAGCGAAATTGATCGCTGGCAGGCGCGACGGATCGGGGGGCGGAAAAGTTTGTGGCTGCCGCCGCGCCCGCAGGCGTTCCATGGCCGTTTGTCCGGCCTGCCCCTCACGGCACCTGCGAATGCACCATGCGGCGCTGCACGCGCGCCGCATGGGCGGCCAGGCGCGGGCCGTACTGGTGCTCGTAGCGGCGTGGGTTGGGCAGCATCACCGCGAGTCGTGCCGCTTCGGCCGGGCTGAGGCTGGCGGCGGGGCGTCCGTAGTAGTGGCGGGCGGCGGCTTCGGCGCCGAACACACCGTTGCCCCACTCGGCCACGTTCAGATACACCTCGAGGATGCGGCGCTTGTCCCAGGTGGCCTCGATCATCAGCGTGATCAGCGCCTCCTGGCCCTTGCGCAGCCACGAGCGCGACGACGACAGGAACAGGTTCTTGGCGAGCTGCTGGCTGATCGTCGAGCCGCCCGAGGCGATGCGACCGCGCTCGGCATTGCGTTCGAGCGCACGCTCGATGCCTTCCCAGTCGAAGCCGTCGTGATCGAGGAAGCGGTCATCCTCGGCGGCGACCACCGCGCGCTTGAGGTGCACCGAGATGCGCTCGTAAGGCACCCACTGCTGGCGCAACCCGGCGTTCGGATCGGTCTGGCGCAGTTCGGCGAGGCGGATGCGCATGAAGCTGGTGTTGCCGGGATCGAAGCGGCTCCACCACACCACCTGGGTCAGCAGCACCGCCTGCCAGAACAGCGCCAGCAGGAGCGCGATGCCGAGCCCGCGGCCGAGCCAGCGGAGGGTGCGGCGCAGGGCGGTGGCGGGCGCGGACATGGTGGTGCGCCCGCTCAGCCGGCCTCGATCAGGCGGCGCAGCTCGGCCAGCACCGGCGCGCCGTCCGGGCGCACGCCGCGCCACAGCGCAAAGCTCTCCGCGGCCTGCTCGACCAGCATGCCAAGGCCGTCGGCAACGCGCGTGGCGCCGTCGTCGAGCGCGGCCTGCATGAAGACCGTGCGGCCACGGCCGTACATCATGTCGTAGGCGAGCGCGCCCTCGGCGTAGAGGCCGGGGGGCAGCGCCGGCAGCTCGCCGGCAAGGCTGGCCGACGTGGCGTTGATGACGAGGTCGAAGCCTTGTCCGGCGAGCGCGTCGAAGCCGCAGCCGCCGAGGCGGGTGTCGCCCGCCTGGGGCGCGAAGGCTTGCGCGAGCGTCGCGGCCTTGCTCGACGTGCGGTTGGCGATGGTTAGCACCGCCGGGTGCTGGCCGAGCAGCGGCAGCAGGGCGCCGAGCGTGGCGCCGCCGGCGCCGACCAGCAGGATGCGGCGACCGCCAAGCGGGCAGCCGAGGTTGACCGTGAGGTCGCGCACCAGGCCGGCGCCGTCGGTGTTGTCGCCGAGGATGCAGTCATCGGTGAAGGCGAGCGTGTTGACCGCCCCGGCCGCTTCGGCGCGCGCGGTGCATCGCGTGGCAAGTGCGAACGCCTCGAGCTTGAACGGCACGGTGACGTTGAGACCGCGCCCGCCCTCGGCACGAAAGCGGGCCAGCGCGTCGGCGAAGCCGTCGAGTGGTGCGAGCACGGCTTCGTAGCGCATCGCCTGCGCGGTCTGGCGGGCGAAGGCGGCGTGGATCCAGGGTGACTTGCTGTGGGCGATCGGGTTGCCGATGACGGCGTAGCGGTCCATGCGGTGCAGTCTCAGTTGGCGCGCACCTGGTCGCCGTTGGTGAAGGTCCAGGTACGGGTGATCTCGATCACATCGAAATCCTTGCGGATGTCGGGCGGGAAGGGGGCATAGGGCGCGGCCATCTTGACGATGCGCATCGCGGCCTCGTCGAGGAGCTTGTGGCCGGAGCTGCGATGCACGCCCACCCTGGCCACCGTGCCGTCGGCGCGGATCGTCACCGACAGCAGCAGGCTACCGTAGAGGCGGCCGCGCGCCGCCTCGGGGTAATTCAGCGTGCCGATGCGCTCGACCTTCTGCCGCCAGTCCTCGACGTACTGGGCAAAGCGGTATTCCTGCGCGCGTGCGCCGATGAACTTCTTGCGCGGGCGCTTGGCGAGCTCCTGCAGGTCGCGGTCGATCTGGGCCTCGATGCGGGCGACCGCGGCCGCACTGTCGAGCAGGTCGAGTCCGCTGATCGCGCGTGGCGGCTCGGGCGTGGGGGTGGGTTGCTCCACTTTTTTGGGCGCGGCGGTGACCTTGGCGGGCGCCGTGTCGCGGGTCAGCACCTGCTTCTGCTCGCGCACCGGCTCGGGCGTGCGGCGCTTGGCTTCGACCAGCGCGTCGCCGTCCTGGCGGTTGGGCTGGGGTGGCAGCGGCGTGCTCGCGCGCACGTCCTGCTCGGTGTTGCCGCCGGCGTCCACATTGGCCTGGGCGAGCACCTCGGGCTTTTCCGGCGCCGTCGCGTGACGGGCGTTGACCAGCACCACCTCGAGGCCCTTGTCGCGCGCCGGCTTGCTCTCGGGCAGGCGGAACTGGATCAGCAGCAGCAGCCCGTGCACGCAGATCGAGACCACGAAGGCGGCCAGCAGCACGGGGCCGCCTAGACGCTGCAACTGCGCACGCCACCCGCGCGCGCCGGCGGGAAGGGTCGGGAACGTGGCGGCCAGACGCATGCGCGCTTCAGGCGAAGCCGAATCCGGCAGCGGCCGGCGTCTCGGGATCGGGCTCGGCCAGCGTCTGGACGAAGCGCGCCTCGACCTCGATGTCGAGCAGGTCGGTATGCTCGACACACAGCTTGACCCGGCTGCCAACCATCTGCAGCGGCATCGACGGCACGCGGAACACGAGCGGGATCTCGGTGAGCCGCACCACGTTCTCGCGCAGCACGGTGGCCTCGACCTCGCCGCGCCCGTGCTGGCGCAGCCAGCGCAGGCACCAGTAGCGCTCCATGCCGCGCTGGAACTCGGCGTATTCGGCGTAGGTGAGCTCGAAGTCGCGCATCGCCGCCATCAGTTCGGCCGATCGGGGCGCGAACGCGGGCTCGCTGCCCTGCAGCACCGCGATGATCTGCCACTGATTGACCAGGTCGACATAACGGCGCAGCGGCGAGCTCGACCACGCGTAGCAATCGACCCCGAGCCCCTCGTGCGGCGCTGCGACCGTGGTCATGCGCACCTTGCCGCCGCCCTGGGCGCGGTACAGGCCGGGCACGCCGGCGCGGTCGAGGAGTTTGCCCCAGGTCATGTTGGCGTAGATCATCATCTCCGCCACCAGCTTGTCCATCGGTGAGCCGCGCATCCGGCGGCCGATGCTGACCAGGCCGGGGCCGTCGGCGGTGTCCTGCGTCCAGTCCACGCTGAAGCCGAAGTCGATGCGATCCTCGTTGCCGGCCGCCTTGCCGCGTCCGGCCTCCATCACGGTGGCAAGGTCCCACAGCAGGGTCAGCTCGCGCTTCCAGGGAAAATCGGGGCCGCCGTTGTGCACCGTGTCGTCGTTGAATACCGGCTCGATGTCGTGATGGCGCAGGTTGGCGACGATCGGCACGATCTCGACGCGGCTTTCCTCGCCGACGATGGCCAGCCCGGACGTCACGTCCAGGTATAGCGACACGGCCGGGCAGTCGCGGCCCTCGGCAAGGGTGAAGGTCTGCACCACCTCGTCGGGCAGCATGGTGATCTTGTTGCCCGGCATGTACACGGTGGACAGGCGCCGGCGCGCGATCGCGTCCAGCCCCGAGCCGCGCGCGAAACCGAGCGCGGGTGCGGCGATGTGGATGCCGATCCGCCAGCCGCCGCCGGCACGCGGCGTCACCGAGAAGGCGTCGTCGATCTCGGTGGTGGAGGCGTCGTCGATCGAGAACGCGGCGACCTCGGCGCGCGGCAGGTCGCCGGGCAGGGTCGCGGCCTCGATGGCAGGGAAGTGAGTGCCTTCGGGGAAGTGCTCGAACAGGAAGCGGTTGTAGTGGAATTCGTAGCTCGACGCGAGCGCGCCGCAGGCGAGTAGCAGGCGTGCGGCCGACAGCCCGCGGTCCACGCAGGCGGCCTCGAGGGCCTTGATCTCGGGGCGGTTGCGGTCGGGCCGGTAGAGCGCCTGCGGCAGCATCGCGGCGAGCTCGGGTGGCATGCGGCCGGCGACCAGCTCGGACCGCATGTGCTCGATCGCGGCGGCCTGCTGGCGCTTTTTCTCGAGGCCGGCGAGCGCGGCCTGCAGGATGTCGGCGGGCGCCTTGCGGAAGCGCCCGCGGCCCTTGCGATGGAACCAGATCGGTGCCGAATGCAGGCGCAGCAGCACCGCGGCGGATTCGACCGCGGTCGGCGTGCGGCCCTGATATTCGGCGGCAAAATCGGGGAAGGCGAACTCGTCGTCTCCGCACACTTCCCACAGGAATTCGACGTCGAGCGCCTCGGCCTCGGCATCGGCGCGGGCAAGCAGTTCGGCGGGCGCGGGCTCGCGGAACTCCATCAGCACATGGGCGCGCTTGAGCTTCACCCGTTTGCCGTGGGTGTTCTCGACCTGCAGCGTGGCGTCGTTATCGGCGAGGATCGTGCCGGCCTTGAAGGCCCCGTCCTCTTCATACAGCACGAACATCGGCATCCGCCTGAAGAAAGCAAGCTCGCTAGTCTACTGGATTCGGGCCGCAGGCCCTATCGCCGGATGCGGCGGGGCGTGCGTGGCGTCGATGCGGCCGTGGGGCCGGGGCGGGCGCCGCCGCCTGCATTCG
>JAKLLJ010000078.1 GCA_023150215.1 Thauera sp.
GCACTCCTGCGCCACCTTGCCCGCCGCCTCGGCGGCAACCTGCGCCGCAAACGGGGTGCTCTTGCGCGACCCCTTGAAGCCCGCGCCGCCCGAAGTCGCCCACGACAGGGCATTGCCCTGACGATCGGTGATGGTGATGATGGTGTTGTTGAAGCTCGCGTGAACGTGCGCAATACCTTCCGCGACGTTCTTCTTGACCTTCTTGCGAACCTTGGTTCCAGTCTTAGCCATTATCGAATCCTATTACTTCTTGCCGGCGATCGGCTTGCGCGGACCCTTGCGGGTGCGTGCGTTGGTGCGAGTGCGCTGCCCGCGCATCGGCAGGCCGCGACGATGTCGGACGCCGCGATAGCAACCCAGGTCCATCAGTCGCTTGATGTTCATCGTGACTTCACGACGCAGGTCGCCTTCGACGACGAAACGCGCAACCTCGTCACGCAGCTTCTCCATGTCGGTCTCGGTCAGATCCTTGATCTTGATCGAGCGCACGATCCCGGCAGCGTCGCAAATCTTCTGAGCACGCGAACGGCCGATCCCATAGATGGCGGTCAGCGCGATCTCGGCATGCTTGTGATTGGGAATGTTTACCCCAGCAATACGGGCCATCCGTATACCCCGAAACGAAAAACGTTAAATTCTAATGCCTGGCGTTGACTAGATCAACCCTGACGTTGCTTGTGCCGCGGATCGCTACAAATGACGCGAACCACACCCTTGCGGCGAATGATCTTGCAATTGCGGCAGAGCCGCTTAACTGAGGCCTGGACTCTCATGGTCTTGCTCCTGTTTCTTCAAACTTTACTTGGTCCGGAAAACGATCCGGCCCTTGGTCAGGTCGTAGGGGGTGAGCTGCACCGTGACCTTGTCCCCCGGGAGGATGCGGATGTAGTGCATCCGCATTTTTCCGGAGATGTGTCCGAGAACCATGTGTCCGTTCTCGAGCCTGACGCGGAAAGTTGCATTGGGAAGGTTCTCGGTGACCTCACCCTGCATCTCGATGACATCTTCCTTCGCCATGCACTCACCTGCCGGGCAACCCCGCCCCCTTGAAATTCGCCTTCTTCAGCAGACTCTCGTACTGGTGCGACATTACGAACGCCTGTACCTGGGCCATGAAGTCCATCGTTACGACCACGAGGATCAGCAGCGACGTGCCACCGAAATAGAACGGCACGTTCCACTTCAGGATCAGGAACTCCGGCAGCAGGCACACCAGGGTGATGTAGATCGCCCCGGCTAGCGTCAGCCGCATGAGAATCTTGTCGATGTAGCGCGCGGTCTGGTCACCGGGACGGATCCCGGGAACGAAGGCCCCGCTCTTCTTCAGGTTGTCTGCCGTTTCACGCGCATTGAAAACCAGCGCAGTGTAGAAGAAGCAGAAAAACACGATTGCCACGGCATACAGGATCACGTAGATCGGCTGACCCGGAGACAGCGTGGATGCGATGTCACGCAGCCAGTACATGCCCTCGGAAGAACCGAACCACTGCCCCAGCGTTGCCGGGAACAGGATGATGCTCGAAGCGAAGATTGGCGGAATGACCCCCGACATGTTCAGCTTCAGCGGCAGATGAGAACTCTGCCCCCCGTACACCTTGTTACCCACCTGACGCTTGGCGTAATTCACCAGGATCTTGCGCTGGCCACGCTCCACGAACACCACGAAGGCAGTCACCAGCACCACCAGGATGCAGATGAATAGTGCAGTGAAGGGATGCATCGCACCGGTGCGGACCAATTCGAACAAGCCACCGATGGCGCTCGGAAGCCCAGCGATGATGCCGGCAAAGATGATCATCGAGATGCCGTTGCCGATGCCGCGCTCGGTGATCTGCTCACCGAGCCACATCAGGAACATCGTGCCGGTCACCAGCGTGGCCACCGTCACGAAGCGAAACATCAGCCCCGGGTCGAGCACCAGACCTGCCTGCCCCTCCAGCGCAATCGCGATACCGAGCGACTGAGCCAGCGCAAGCACCAAGGTGCCATAGCGGGTGTACTGGGTGATCTTGCGTCTGCCCGCCTCGCCTTCCTTCTTCAGCGCCTCCAGCGTCGGCACCGCCACGGTCATCAACTGCATGATGATGGACGCGGAGATGTAGGGCATGATACCCAGCGCGAAAATGGTGAAGCGCGACAGGGCGCCGCCCGAGAACAGGTTGAACACGCCCAGGATGCCGCCCTGCTGGGACTGGAACAATTCGGCCAGTCCCTGCGGGTCGATACCCGGTACCGGAATGTGCGCGCCAATGCGGTAAACGATCAGCGCGCCCACCAGGAACAACAGGCGACGCTTGAGGTCCCCAAATCGCCCGGTGCTTCCCAGCGTGGCAGCAGGATTCGCCACAACCGTTTTCCTTTTTACTCGGCCGCCACGGAGCCGCCGGCAGCTTCGATCGCGGCCTTGGCACCCTGAGTCGCACCGATGCCGCGCAGGACGACCTTGCGGCTGATGGAGCCCGACAGCACGACTTTCGCCGACAGCGCGTCGGCCGCAATCACACCGGCTTGCTTGAGCGTGAGCAGATCGACTTCATCGATCGGCAGCTTGTCGAGTTCGGACAGACGGACTTCGACGTTGCGTGCACGCGTCAGCGAGACGAAGCCCCGCTTCGGCAGGCGACGCTGCAGCGGCATCTGGCCGCCTTCGAAACCAACCTTGTGGAAGCCGCCGGCGCGGGACTTTTGACCCTTGTGGCCCCGGCCGCAGGTCTTGCCCAGACCGCTCCCCATCCCGCGCCCGACACGGCGCGCGGTCTTCTTCGAGCCCTCTGCGGGCTTGATGCTATTCAGGCGCATATCAACCCTCGCACTTGAGCAGGTAGGACACCTTGTTGATCATCCCACGGACTTCCGGCGTGTCCGCCAGCTCGACCGAGTGATTCATCCGACGCAACCCCAGGCCACGCACGGTGGCGCGATGGGATTGCTTGGTGCCGATCACGCTCTTGACGAGCGTGACCTTGATTTTCTTGTCCGACATCGCTTACCCCAGGATCTCTTCGACGGTCTTGCCGCGCTTGGCAGCAATTTCCGCCGGGGTGTTGATCGCCATCAGGCCATTGATGGTGGCCCGGACGACGTTGTACGGATTGGCAGAACCGATGCACTTGCAGATCACATCGGTTACACCCATGACTTCGAAAACCGCGCGCATCGGACCGCCCGCAATGATGCCGGTACCGGCCGGGGCAGGCTGCATCAGCACCGAAGCGGCGCCATGCTTGCCGACCACGGTGTGCTGCAGGGTGCCGTTCTTCAGCGATACCTTGCGCAGCTTGCGACGCGCTTCATCCATCGCCTTCTGCACCGCAACCGGCACTTCGCGGGATTTGCCCTTGCCCATGCCGATCGCACCGTCGCCGTCGCCAACCACGGTCAGCGCAGCGAAGCCGAGGATCCGGCCGCCTTTGACGACCTTGGTCACGCGATTGATCGCGACCATTTTTTCCTTCAGGCCGTCATCGCGCTCGTCGGAGGCTTGCGCACGTTTGGTTTGCTGCTTAGCCATTCGATTCCTCGCTTAGAACTTGAGACCGCCTTCGCGGGCGGCCTCGGCCAGCGCCTTGACGCGGCCGTGATACAGGAAGCCCGAGCGGTCGAAGGAGACCTGCTCGACACCGGCAGCTTTGGCGCGCTCGGCGATCAACTTGCCGACGAACTCGGCAGCAGCCTTGTTGCCGCCATTGGCAACCTGCGAGCGAACATCGGCCTCGACCGTGGACGCAGCCGCGATGACACGCGAGCCGCAACCCGAGATAACCTGGGCGTAGATATGGCAGTTGGACCGGAACACCGTCAGGCGAACCGCCTTGAGCTCCGCAATCTTGGCGCGAGTTTTGCGCGCACGGCGAAGACGAGTTTCTTTCTTGTTCATGTCGAACCGCCTTACTTCTTCTTGGTTTCCTTGAGCACCACCACCTCGTCCGAATAACGGACGCCCTTGCCCTTGTAAGGCTCGGGGGAGCGGTAGGCACGCACCTCGGCTGCGACCTGGCCGACCTGTTGCTTGTCGGTTCCCTTGATCACGATCTCGGTCTGGGTCGGCGTCTCGACCTTCACGCCTTCCGGCATCTGGTGAACCACCGGATGCGAAAAACCGAGCGACAGGTTGAGCTTGTCGCCCTGAGCCTGTGCGCGGTAACCCACGCCGACCAGGTTCAGCTTGCGCTCGAAACCCTTGGTCACGCCGGTCACCATGTTGTTCACCAGCGCGCGCACCGTACCTGACATCGCGCGGGCGTTCGCAACGCCGTCGCGGGCCTTGCACACCACGGCATCGCCTTCGCGAACGACGCTGACTTCAGCACCCAGCACCTGACGCAAGGTACCCAACGGGCCCTTAACGGCGATCTCGGCATCGGAAATGACCACTTCCACGCCCTGCGGGATCGCCACCGGATTCTTGGCTACACGAGACATCGCTATCCCCTTTAGGCGACCAGGCAGATGACTTCGCCGCCGACGCGACTAGCGCGTGCGGAACGATCGGTCATCACGCCACGCGGCGTGGAAACGATGGCCACGCCGAGGCCGTTCATCACGCGCGGCAGATCATCGCTACCCTTGTAGATACGCAGGCCGGGACGGCTCACGCGCTCCAGGCGCTCGATGACCGGACGACCGGCGTAGTACTTGAGCGTCACATCGAGAGAAGCTTTCCCAGCCTCATCCCGAACGGCGAAGCCGTCGATGTAACCTTCGTCTTGCAACACCTTGGCGATCGCAACCTTCAGCTTGGACGAAGGCATGGACACCAAAGCCTTCTGGGCCTGCTGGCCATTGCGGATGCGCGTCAGCATGTCGGCGATCGGATCGGACATACTCATCTTCGAATTCTCCTTACCAGCTCGCCTTGGTCATACCAGGCACTTCGCCGCGGAAAGCGATCTCGCGCAGCTTGTTGCGGCACAGACCGAACTTGCGGAAAACACCACGCGGACGCCCGGTGAGCGCGCAGCGATTACGCTGGCGGGTCGGGTTGGCATTGCGCGGCAGTTGCTGCAGGGCCAGGCGGGCAGCCATGCGTTCTTCTTCGGACAGACTGCTGTCCTTGACCGTCGCGACCAGGGACGCACGCTTGGCAGCGAATTTCTCCACCAGCTTTGCACGCTTCGCTTCGCGGTTGATCAGAGCGAGTTTCGCCATATCACCCTCAATTCTTGAACGGGAACTTGAACGCACCAAGGAGCGCGCGCGCTTCCTGATCGGTCTTCGCCGTCGTCGTGATGCTGATGTTCATCCCGCGCAGCGCATCGATCTTGTCGTACTCGATCTCGGGGAAAATGATCTGCTCTTTCACACCGAGATTGTAGTTGCCACGACCATCGAAACCCTTCGCACCAATACCACGGAAGTCACGAACACGCGGCAACGCGATCGCGATCAGTCGATCGAGAAACTCGAACATACGCGGACCGCGCAGCGTGACCATGCAGCCGATCGGGTAGCCGTCGCGGATCTTGAACCCGGCGATCGACTTCCGCGCCTTGGTGGCGACCGGCTTTTGACCGGCGATCTTGGTCATGTCGCCAATGGCGTGCTCGAGAATCTTCTTGTCGCCGACCGCTTCGCCAACACCCATGTTGAGGGTGATCTTGGTGATGCGCGGCACTTCCATGACGGACTTGTAGCCGAACTGCTGCTTCAGCGCAGGCGCCACTTCATCCTTGTAAACCTGTTGCAAGCGAGCCATCGTCACTCCTTAGGCGTTCACCAGCTCGCCGTTCGACTTGAAGAAACGGACCTTGCGGCCATCTTCAAGCGTCTTGATCCCGATACGCTCACCCTTCTGGGTAGCGGGATTGAACAGCGCGACGTTCGACACATGGATCGGCATCTCTTTCTCGACGATGCCACCCACTTCACCCTTCAGCGGATTCGGGCGCACATGCTTCTTGACCCGATTCACACCTTCGACCACGACGCGCTCGTCATCGACGCGGCGCAGCACAGTGCCACGACGGCCACGATCCTTGCCCGTCAGCACCACCACTTCGTCACCCTTGCGGATCTTGTTCATCTCCGGACTCCTCAGAGCACTTCAGGCGCCAGCGAGACGATCTTCATGAACCGCTCGGTGCGCAGCTCGCGAGTGACCGGCCCGAAAATACGGGTACCGATCGGCTCGAGCTTGTTGTTCAGAAGCACGGCCGCATTGCTGTCGAACTTGATCAGCGAACCATCGGGACGACGAACGCCCTTGGCAGTACGAACGACGACCGCGTTGTAGACATCGCCTTTCTTGGCGCGACCGCGCGGCGCAGCATCTTTCACGGTGACCTTGATGATGTCGCCCACACCGGCATAGCGGCGCTTCGAACCACCCAGGACCTTGATGCACATCACCGAGCGCGCGCCGGAGTTATCGGCCACGTCCAGCCTGGACTGCATTTGAATCATGAAAGTATCTCCAACTTATCCCGCATGTGCGGACAGTCTTGGAACCCGTCAGGGTAGAGTGCCCCGAGCGAGCCCCGGAGCAAAGAGGCAAAATTATAACAGCCTGACACCGGAGTGCCAAGCTGTTTTTTGTTGCTCGCTGCTAATAACGCAGATCAGATGACTGCTGCCTTCTCGAGCACCTTGGCGACCCGCCAAGTCTTGGTGCGCGAGATCGGACGGCACTCCTCGATCTCGACCAGGTCGCCCTGGGTCGCGACGCCGTCTTCGACGTGTGCGTGGTACTTCGCAGAACGGGTGATGATCTTGCCGTACAGCGGGTGCTTGACCCGGCGTTCGACCAGCACGGTCACCGTCTTCTGCATCTTGTCGCTCACCACACGCCCAACCAGCGCGCGGCGAACCTTTTCAACTTGCTCGCTCATTGCTGACCCGCCTTTTCACGCAGAATGGTGCGCACGCGCGCGATATCGCGGCGAACCTTCCCGATCTGACTCGTGTTGCCCAATTGCTGGGTGGCGTGCTGCATGCGCAGCGAAAACTGTGCCTTCAGCAGCTCGAGCAGCTCCTTGTTCAACTCGTCGGCGCTCTTGGCGCGGAGTTCGATAGCGTTCATGTTCAACCCCCAATCAATCGGGTAACGAACACGGTCTCGATCGGCAGCTTCGCGGCGGCGAGCCGGAAAGCTTCGCGCGCGAGGGCCTCGTCCACCCCGTCCATCTCGTAGAGCACCTTGCCGGGCTGGATCTCAGCGACCCAATACTCGGGGTTACCCTTGCCGTTACCCATGCGGACTTCAGCCGGCTTCTTCGAGATCGGCTTGTCCGGGAAAATGCGGATCCAGATGCGGCCGCCACGCTTGATGTGGCGAGTCATCGCACGCCGCGCCGACTCGATCTGACGCGCGGTCAGTCGACCACGACCTACCGCCTTCAGACCGTACTCGCCGAACGACACCTTGGCGCCGCGGGTGGCGACGCCGGTGTTGCGGCCTTTCTGCTCCTTCCGATACTTCCTTCTAGTCGGCTGCAGCATCATTCACTCCTGCTTTCTTCTTGCCGGCCATCGCCACGACGAGCGGGACGACGACCCGGACGGCCTTCGCCATCACGCGGGGCGCCACGGCGGCCACGGCGGTTGTCGGCTTCCGGCTCGGCGGCAACCGGCTGCTCGTTGCGACCCAGCATCTCGCCCTTGAATACCCACACCTTGATGCCGATCACACCATAGGTGGTCTTCGCTTCCGATACACCGTAGTCGATGTTGGCACGCAGGGTATGCAGCGGCACGCGGCCTTCGCGATACCACTCGGTACGGGCGATCTCGGCGCCATTCAGGCGGCCGGAGCTCATGATCTTGATGCCCTGGGCACCCAGACGCATTGCGTTCTGCATCGCACGCTTCATTGCACGACGGAACATGATGCGCTTCTCGAGCTGCTGTGCGATCGAGTCCGCAATCAGCTTGGCGTCGAGTTCAGGCTTGCGCACTTCCTCGATGTTCACGTGCACCGGAACGCCGACGATCTTCTGCAGATCGCGCTTGAGCGCCTCGATGTCCTCGCCCTTCTTGCCGATGACCACGCCCGGGCGTGCGCTGTACAGGGTCACGCGGGCGTTCTTGGCGGGACGCTCGATGATGACGCGGCCGATCGACGCATGCGCGAGGCGCTTCTTCAGGTACTCGCGGACCTTCAGATCCTCGTGCAGCATCCCGGCGAAGTCCTTGCTGCTGGCGAACCAGCGCGAACCCCAATCACGCGTGACGGCGAGGCGGAACCCGGTAGGGTGGATTTTCTGACCCATATTTACTCCTTACTCGCCAACGGTCAGGTAGACGTGGCAGGTGGGCTTCAGGATGCGGTTTCCGCGACCCTTCGCACGCGCGGTGAAGCGCTTCAGCGTCATGCCCTCTTCCACGTGAATGGTCCTGACCTTCAGCGCGTCGATGTCAGCACCGTCGTTGTGCTCGGCGTTCGCGATCGCG
Source organism: Thauera sp. (assembly GCA_023150215.1). GTDB lineage: Bacteria > Pseudomonadota > Gammaproteobacteria > Burkholderiales > Rhodocyclaceae > Thauera. Next base: position 8,389 of record JAKLLJ010000078.1, read on the forward strand.
GACTCCAGCACCTTGCGGATGATCTTTGCGCCCTTCTTGGGCGAGAAGGCCAGCGTGTCGAGCGCCCTGCCCACGGGCATGCCGCGGACCAGGTCGGCAACCAGTCGACCCTTCTGGGCCGACAGCCGAACGCCACGGAGAATAGCTTTGGTTTCCATGTCGTCCCCTTACCGCTTGGCCTTCTTGCTGGCAGCGTGACCCTTGAAGGTACGCGTCAGCGCGAACTCGCCCAGCTTGTGACCAACCATGTTCTCGGTCACAAACACCGGAATGTGCTGCTTGCCGTTGTGCACCGCGATCGTCAGGCCGATGAAGTCGGGCAGGATCGTGGAGCGGCGCGACCAGGTCTTGATCGGGCGCTTGTCGTTGCTCGTCCGAGCCGCGTCGACCTTGTTGAGCAGGTGCGCGTCGATGAACGGGCCTTTCTTGATAGAACGTGCCATCTTTTACCCCTTAACGCTTGTGACGACGCTGCACGATCATGTTGTCGGTGCGCTTGTTCGAGCGCGTCCGATAACCCTTCGCCGGCGTACCCCACGGGCTGACCGGTTCGCGTGCCTCGCCGGTACGTCCTTCGCCACCACCGTGCGGGTGGTCGACCGGGTTCATCGCAACACCGCGGACGGTCGGACGGATGCCACGCCAGCGGTTCGCGCCCGCCTTGCCGATCTTGCGCAGGCCGTGCTCCTCGTTGCCGACCTCACCGATGGTGGCGCGGCACTCGACATGCACCCGGCGGATCTCGCCGGAGCGCAGACGCAGCTGAGCGTAGGTCCCTTCGCGGGCGAGCAGCTGCACCGAAGTTCCCGCTGCACGGGCGATCTGTGCGCCCTTGCCCGGAACCATCTCGATGCAGTGGATCGTCGAGCCGACCGGGATATTGCGGATCGGCAGCGCATTGCCTGCTTTGATCGGCGCTTCCGAGCCACTCACCAGCTGCTGGCCCACCTCGACACCACGCGGCGCGATGATGTAGCGGCGCTCGCCATCGGCGTAGCACAACAGGGCGATGTGTGCCGAACGGTTCGGGTCGTACTCGATGCGCTCGACCTTCGCCGGAATCCCGTCCTTGTTGCGACGGAAGTCGATCAGGCGATAGTGCTGCTTGTGGCCACCACCCTGGTGACGCATCGTGATGCGGCCGTAGTTGTTACGACCGGCATTCTTGGTCTGCTTCTCGACCAGTGCGGCAACGGGGCGCCCCTTGTGCAGATCGGGATTCACCACCTTGACCTGGGCACGGCGGCCGGCAGATGTAGGCTTGAGTTTTACGATTGCCATGATCTATCACTCCCCAGCCGCAAAGTTGATTTCCTGGCCGGGCTTCAGGCAAACGAAGGCCTTCTTCCAGTCCTTGCGCCGGCCCATGCTGCCGCCGAAACGCTTGGCCTTGCCCTTGACGTTCAGAATCTGCACCGACTTGACCTCGACCTTGAACAGCGACTCGACGGCCGCCTTCACTTCGGGCTTGGTCGCATCGGAGGCAACCTTGAACACCACCTGCTCGTTCTTGTCGGCGACGAAAGTCGCCTTCTCGGAGATCTGCGGGGCGAGCAGCACCTGCAGCAGACGTTCCTGACTGATCGCGCTCATTGCCACGCTTCCTCCATCTTCGCCAGCGCGCCCTTGGTGACGAGCACCTTGGGGAAACGCACGAGCGACACCGGATCCGCCTCATTCACTTCCAGCACCAGGACCTGATGCAGGTTGCGCGAGGACAGGAACAGGTTCTCGTCGATTTCGTCGGTAATGACCAGGACCGAGTCCAGGCCCATGCCCTTGAGCTTCTGCGACAGCAGGCGAGTCTTCGGCGCCTCGACGCTGAAGCTCTCAACCACCGCCAGACGATCCTCGCGAGCGAGCTGCGACAGGATCGCAGCGACGCCGGCACGATACATCTTGCGGTTGAGCTTCTGGCTGAAGTTCTCGTCCGGCGTATTCGGGAAGATCTTGCCGCCGCCACGCCACAGCGGGCTCGACGCCATACCGGCACGGGCGTTACCCGTACCCTTCTGGCGGAACGGCTTGCGGGTCGACTTGGCGATCTCGGAGCGCCCCTTCTGCTTGCGGTTGCCGGAACGGGCATTCGCAGCATAGGCGGTCACCACCTGGTGCACCAGTGCTTCGTTGTAGTCACGGCCGAACAGCACGTCCGACGCCTGCAGCGTCGACGCAGCCTGACCCTGCTCATTCAAGAGTTTCAATTCCATTGCGCGCTCCTCAGGCCTTGACTGCCGGACGGACGACGACGTCGCCACCCTTGGCACCCGGCACCGCACCCTTCACGAGAAGGAGCTGGCGCTCGACATCCACGCGAACGATCTCGAGACCCTGCGTGGTGCGCTTCACGTTTCCGTACTGGCCCGCCATGCGCTTGCCGGGGAACACCCGACCCGGATCCTGCGCCATACCGATCGAACCCGCCGAGTTGTGCGAGATCGAGTTACCGTGCGAGGCGCGGTTCGACGAGAAGTTGTGACGCTTGATCGCGCCCGAGAAGCCCTTGCCGATCGTCACACCAGTGACGTCGACCTTCTGGCCGACCTGGAAGAGATCCGCATTGACCGCATCACCGGCGCTCATCGCACCCGCCTGATCTGCTTCGACGCGGAACTCCGTGATACCGCGGCAAGGCTCGACACCCGCCTTGGCGAGATGACCCGCGACCGGCTTGGTGATGCGGCTGGCGCGGCGCTTGCCGTAAGCGATCTGGACCGCGGCGTAGCCGTCGGTTTCAACCGTCTTGATCTGGGACACACGATTATCCGACACGTCAAGCACCGTCACCGGGATGGTCCTGCCATCCTCGGCGAAGATGCGAGTCATGCCGACCTTGCGTCCTACAAGGCCTAGACTCATTTTTTTCTCCTGAATCCCGGTTGCGATTGACCGGGGGTCACAATTAATGCGCCAAAAGGCACAAAGGCCGGATTATACCGGCCTGTTCCAAACTTCCGCAAGCAGGGACTGCTTACTGGAGCTTGATCTCGACATCCACACCCGCGGGGAGGTCCAGCTTCATCAGCGCATCGACGGTCTTGTCGGTCGGATCGATGATGTCCATGAGGCGCTGGTGGGTACGGATCTCCATCTG
>JAKLLJ010000079.1:0-288 GCA_023150215.1 Thauera sp.
GTCTGCAACTTGTCCGGCAAGCTGACCCGGCTGTAGCGTGAGGGCGCAAGCGCGTGCAGTGCGGCATCGCTGGCAAGCGTGGTGAGCGCGCCTTGATGGGTGAACGCGTCCACCGCGGACGGATGGCGCTTGGCGAGCGTGGCGGCGGGAAGGATGCGGTCGCCGAGCACCGCGAGCACGCCGGCGCGCGCCGCGGCTGGACGGCAGGCGAGCTCCACCGCCTGATACAGGTTGAGCGGGCCGTCGGCCGACAGCGCCGTCGCCGGGCGCATCGCCGCGGTCATCACC
>JAKLLJ010000079.1:298-11462 GCA_023150215.1 Thauera sp.
CGGCTTGGTGGCAGCGACGGTGATGTTCAGGAAATAGGCGGTTTCTTCCAGGGTGTCGGTGCCGTGGGTGATCACGATGCCGTCGATCGCGGGATCGTCGACGAGCGCCTGCACGCGGCGTGACAACACCAGCCAGTGCTGCGGCGTCATGTCCTTGCTGTCGATACCGAACAGCAGGTGGGCGTCGATGCGGGCGAGCTCGGCCAGCTGCGGCACGGCGCCGATGAGGGCGTCGGGGCCAAGCTGGCCGGCGGTGTAGTCGCGCGTGTCGGTCGCCGAGCCCGCGGTGCCGGCGATGGTGCCGCCGGTGGCGAGAAGCGCGATGCGAGGCTTGCGCAGGATCTGGAGGGCGTTGTGCTGCGGAATCATGGCGGATCGTGTCGGGTGGCGGGGCGGTCAGGCAGGGCCGGCGTCGCGCAGCGCGACAATGCGGCGCTCGCGCTCCTGTTCGAGCTGGCGCAGTGCGGCATCGGGCGGAACGCCCAGGGTTTCGAGCACCCAGCCGGTGAGCTTGAGACTGGATTCGAGCGTCTCCGGCACCACCACCGAGGCGCCGGCCTCGCGCAGCAGCAGGGCGTGCTTCTCGTCGCGGGCGCGGGCGATGACGCGCATCATCGGCGCCATGCGGCGGATGCCCTGCACCGCGTGGATGGCGGCTGCGGTGTGGTCCATCGTCAGCACCACGGCGCGCGCCTGGTCGATGCGCAGCTTGCGCAGCAGCTCGGGCCGACTGGCGTCGCCGAACACCAGCGGCACGCCCGCCTTGCGCTGGTGGGCGATGAGGTGGGCGTCGTTCTCGATCGCGACGAAGGAGACGCCCTGCTCGGCCAGCATCTGTCCCACCAGCTGGCCGACCCGGCCGTAGCCGGCGATGATGACATGACCGCCGAGTTCGCCCAGTTCGGCGTCGGCGTCGGGCGCAGGCAGCGCAGTGCGGCGGTCGATGCCGTCGCCGAGGCTCTGACCGAGGCGTGCGACCACCGGGGCGGCGAGCATGGAGACGCCGACCACGATCAGCATGAACTGGCCGATCTGGCGCTCGAGCAGGCCCAGGCCGAGCGCCATGCCGATGACGATGAAGGCGAACTCCCCGCCCTGGCCGAGCAGCAGTCCGCCCTCGGCCGCGCGCCCCCACGACAGTCCGAACACGCGCAGCAACACGAACACGACCAGCGCCTTGAGGGCCAGCAGGCCGATCACCGAGAGCGGGATCCACACGGGCTCGGCGAGCAGCGCACGCAGGTCGATGCCCATGCCTACCGACATGAAGAAGAGGCCCATCAGCAGGCCCTTGAAGGGTTCGATGGTGATCTCGACCTCATGGCGAAACTCGGTCTCGGCGATGATCAGGCCGGCCAGCAGCGCGCCGAGCGCCATCGACAGGCCGGCGAACCAGGTCAGCGCCGCCACGCCGAGCGTGGTCAGCAGGGTCAGGGCGGTGAAAGTGTCGGGTTGCTTGTCCACCGCGATCTGGTGGAACAGCGGGCGCACCACACGACGACCGATGAGGTAGATCATCACCACCGTGAGCACGCCCTTGAGCACGGCGCTGCCGAGCAGGCTCGCGAAGCTGCCCTCGCCCGCCGAGGCGCCGAGGATGCTGATCAGCACCAGCAGCGGCACCACCGCCAGATCCTGGAAGAGCAGGATCGCGAATGCCGACTGGCCCAACGGCGTGCCAAGCTCACGGCGCTGGATCAACAACTGCATGACGATCGCGGTGGACGAGAAGGCCAGCACCACGCCGAGGATCACCGAGGCTTCGATGCTGTTGCCGAACCACAACGCCAGCGCGCCGACCACGGTAGCCGAGATCCCGACCTGCAGCCCGCCGAGGCCGAACACCAGCCGACGCATCGACCACAGGCGCTCGACGGACATCTCCAGGCCGATCATGAACATCAGGAAGATCACCCCGAGCTCGGCGAGAAACTCGACGTCTTCCGGGCGTGCGAAGGTGAACCACGACAACACCGGCCAGGAGCCCGCAAGCGAGGCGAGGCCATAAGGCCCGAGCAGCACGCCGACCGAAAGGAAGCCGAGCACCGCATTGATGCGCAGCCGCGATAGCAGCGGCATCAGCACGCCGCTGAGGGCGAGAAAGAGGATGGTTTCCTTCAGGAAAGGGAGGTTGCCGTGGGTGTCCATGCGGGCGTCTTCAATCGTGATGTCTTTTCAGTCTACGCCACCCGGCACCGCTGTTGCGTTTCAAGAACTGGCCTCGTCCGTGACGGTGTCGGCAGCTGCGGCGCTCTCCTCTTGCTGTTGCAGCATCCACATCTGCGCGTAGGCGCCACCCTGCGCCAGCAGCGCGTGATGGCGGCCGCGCTCGACGATGCGGCCCTGGTCGAGCACGATGATCTCGTCGGCATCCATGATCGTGGACAGGCGGTGGGCGATCACCAGCGCGGTGCGGCCTTCGGCGGCAAGCTCGATCTGCGCCTGGATAGCCTTCTCGGTCTTCGAGTCGAGCGCCGAGGTGGCTTCGTCGAAGATCAGGATGGCGGGGTTCTTCAGCAGCGCGCGCGCGATCGCGACACGCTGCTTTTCGCCGCCCGACAGTTTCAGCCCGCGCTCGCCGACGCGGGTCTCGTAAGCTTCGGGTAGCTGGCGGATGAAATCTTCCAGCTGCGCGGCACGCGCGGCGGCCTCGACCTCCGCGCGGCTGGCGCTCGGGCGACCGTACTGGATGTTGTAGTACAGGGTGTCGTTGAACAGTACCGTGTCCTGCGGGACGATGCCGATCGCGGCGCGCAGGCTGTCCTGGGTGAGCTGGCGCAGGTCGTGGCCGTTGATGCGCAGCGCGCCGCCCTGGACGTCGTAGAAGCGGTACAGCAGGCGGGCCAGGGTCGATTTGCCCGAGCCGGAGTGGCCGACCACCGCCACCGTGCTGCCGGCGGGGATGTCGAAATCCACGTCGAACAGGATCGGGCGCTTGGTGTCGTAGGCAAAGTTCACATGCTCGAAGCGCACGCTCGCCGGGCCGGCGGGCAGGGTGTGGGCGTCGGGGGCGTCGGCGATCTCGCGGTGGGTGTGCATGAGGCCGAACATGCGCTCGATGTCGGTGAGCGACTGGCGGATCTCGCGGTACAGCACGCCGAGGAAGTTGAGCGGGATGTAGAGCTGGATCATGAAGGCGTTGACCAGCACGATGTCGCCGATCGTCATCTCGCCGCTGGCCACGCGGTCGGCCGCCTGCCACATCATCGCGGTGACCGCGATCGCGATGATCGCCGCCTGGCCGACGTTGAGCGCCGACAGCGAGTACTGGTTGGTGACCTGGGCCTTGGTCCACTTCTGCAACTGCTCGTCGTAGCGCCGGGCCTCGAACGCCTCGTTGTTGAAGTATTTGACCGTCTCGTAGTTGATCAGGCTGTCGATCGCGCGCGCATTGGCGGCGGAATCCAGCTCGTTGGCCTCGCGCCGCAGCGCGGTGCGCCAGTTGGTCACCTTGACGGTGAACACGATGTAGATCGTCAGCGCAGTCAGCGTGATGAGCGCGAACACCGCGTCGTAATTGACCAGCAGGATGCCGATCACCATGCCGATCTCGATCAGCGTGGGCAGGATGGAATACAGCGTGTAGCTGATCAGCGAGCCGATCGAGCGCGTGCCGCGCTCGATGTCGCGGGTAAGGCCGCCGGTCTGGCGCTCGAGGTGGAAGCGCAGCGACAGCGCGTGCAGATGACGGAACACGCGCAGCGAGATTTCGCGCACCGCCTGCTGGGTCACGCGGGCGAACACCACCTCGCGCAGCTCGGTCAGCAGCGAGGTCGAGAAGCGCAGCACGCCATAGGCCAGCAGCAGCGCCGCCGGCACCACGATGAAGGCCTGCTCGGGGGTGATCGTGAGGCCGTCGATCAGGTGCTTGAAGATGATCGGCACCGTCACGTTGGCGCCTTTGGCCGCGACCAGGCAGGCGAGCGCGAAGAGGACCCGGCCCTTGTAGGCCCAGATGAAGGGAAACAGGCTCTTCAGTGTCTGCCAGTCGTGGCGCTGCCCCGTTTCGGGGGCGGGAAGGGCGGCGGGGGGGGCGCGTCTCATCGGAAGTCTGCCGGTGCGGAGGAGGGCGCCCGATTCTGTTGTGCCGCCCTCCGTGAGTCAAACGGCACGGCATCGATTGCGCTTGACAGGCCATAAGAAAAACGTATGATTCAAACAAACGTTTGAAAGATATCGATCCCGATGGCAGCCACTCCTCCTGCACCGAACACCGACACCCGTGATCGCATCCTCGATGCGGCCGAGCGCCTGTTCGTGGAGCATGGCTTCGACGGGACCTCGATGCGGATGATCACCGGCGCGGCCAACGCCAACCTCGCTGCGGTCAATTACCACTTCGGCAGCAAGGATGCGTTGGTGCAGGCGGTCTTCCGCCGTCGCCTGACCGCCTTGAATCAACGCCGCCTGGCTGCGCTCGATCGCCTCGAGACCGACGCCGCAGGCGAGCCGCTCAAGCCCAGCCGCATCGTCGAGGCCTTCTTCGGCAACGCGCTCGAGCTTGCCGCCGACACCGAGCAGGGCGGACGCACCTTCATGCGCCTGCTCGCTCGCACCTACAACGAACCCAATGCCTTCGTGCGCCAGTTCCTTGCCGAGGAGTACGCCGAAGTCATGGATCGCTTTCTTGGCGCGCTGTTTCGCGCGCTGCCCGAAGTGCCGCGGGCGGAGATCCTGTGGCGCTTCCACTTCATGATCGGTGCAATGGCGTTCGCGATCGCTGGGCTCGGCGGATTGAGCGAGCTGATCGACGACCTGCCGAAAGACGACGACCCTGCCCGTCTGTTGCCGCGCCTGATGAGCTTCCTGCTCGGCGGCCTGCGCGCGCCCCTGCCAGGCGCGGCAACGGCGCCGACGAACTGAATCCATCCGTGGGCGCCGATTCCGGGCCTGCGGCAACAGGAGATGATGACGATGATGAGCTGGATCTTGCTGGTTTCCCTCCCTCCCTTGGCAGGCGCGCTCGCCTACGGGCGAGCGCCTCTTTTTGCCTGGTTGGTGGCAGGGCTGGGGTGGCTGGTGGCTGCGGGGTGGGCGGGTGGCTGGGGCTTCGGGTGGACGCTGCTGGCGATGCTGGTGTTCGGCGGCGCGATGTGGGTGTTCCTGAGCGACTCGATGCGCCGTGGGCGGGTCACCGCACCGATCTTCAAGGCCTTCCGTGCCGCGCTGCCCGCCATGTCGCAGACCGAGCGCGACGCGCTCGAGGCCGGCACGGTGTGGTGGGAAGGCGAACTCTTCGCCGGCAAGCCGGACTGGAACAAGCTGCAGTCCTACCCATGGCCCAAACTGACGCCCGAAGAGCAGTCCTTCCTCGACAACGAGACCGACGAACTCTGCCGCCTCACCCATGATTGGGCATGCACGCAGCACGGCGACATGCCCGCCGAGGTCTGGCAGTACATCAAGGTCAAGGGCTTCCTGGGCATGATCATCCCCAAGGAGTATGGCGGCAAGGGCTTCTCCGCCTTCGCGCACTCCCAGGTCGTAACCAAGCTGTCGACGCGCTCCTCGGCGCCCGCGGTCACGGTGATGGTGCCCAACTCGCTCGGCCCGGCCGAGCTGCTGCTGCACTACGGCACGCCAGAGCAGAAGCAGCACTATCTGCCCGGCCTCGCCAGCGGTCGCGAAATACCGGCCTTTGCGCTCACCAGCCCATGGGCGGGCTCGGATGCCGCCTCCATTCCAGACGCCGGCGTGGTGTGCAGGGGCGAGTGGAATGGCGAGCAAGTGCTGGGAATGCGGGTGAACTTCGACAAGCGCTACATCACGCTCGCGCCGGTGTGCACCGTGTTCGGCCTCGCCTTCCACCTCTACGATCCGGACCGCCTGCTCGGTGGCGACGAGGTGCTCGGCATCACCTGCGCGCTCATCCCCCACGATCACCCGGGCGTGGACATCGGCCGTCGTCACTTCCCGCTCAACGCGGTGTGGATGAACGGTCCGGTGCGCGGCAAAGACGTCTTCGTGCCGCTCGAGTTCATCATCGGCGGGCCGAAGATGGCCGGCCAGGGCTGGCGCATGCTGATGGAGTGCCTGGCGGCCGGGCGCAGCATCTCGCTGCCCGGCTCCAACACCGGCATGCAGAAGATGGTCGCGCGCGCCGTCGGCGCCTATGCCCGCGTGCGCTACCAGTTCAAGACCGCGATCGGCCGCTTCGAGGGCGTGGAGGAGGCGCTCACCCGCATCGGTGCGAACACTTACTTGAGCGACGCGGCGCGCGTGATGACCGCCGGTGCGATCGACCTCGGCGAGAAGCCCTCGGTGGTGTCGGCGATCGTCAAGTACCACGTCACCGAGCGCGCTCGCCAGACGGTCAATGACGGCATGGACGTGATCGGCGGCAAGGGCATCTGCCTCGGCCCGCAGAACTTCCTCGGCCGCGCCTACCAGCAGATCCCGGTCGGCATCACCGTGGAAGGCGCCAACATCCTCACCCGCAGCCTCATCCTGTTCGGCCAGGGCGCGATCCGCTGCCATCCGTATGTGCTGAAGGAGATGCACGCCGCGCAGCAGGGTGACCTGGTCGCCTTCGACAAGGCACTCTGGGGCCACGTCGGCTTCACCGTGTCGAACGCGGCGCGCGCGCTGATCATGGGGTTGACCGGCTCGCACTTCGTCAAGGTGCCTGCGGGCGTGGCGCCGGAAACCCGCCGCTACTACCAGCAGCTCACCCGCTTCTCGGCCGCCTTCGCCTTCATCGCCGACATTTCCATGGGCACCATGGGCGGCGCCCTCAAACGCAAGGAAAAGCTCTCCGCGCGGCTGGGCGACATCCTGTCGCTGATGTACCTCGCCAGCGCCACGCTCAAGCGCTTCGAGTCCGAAGGTCGCCACGCTGCCGACGCGCCCTTGATGCACTGGGCGATCTGGGACTGCATGTTCCGTATCCAGCAGGCTTTCGAGGGCGTGATCGCCAACTTCCCGAACAAGCTCTTCGCCTTCGTGCTGCGCCGCGTGATCGTGTTCCCGCTCGGCCGTCCCTATGTCGTGCCCTCGGACAAGCTCGGCCACAAGGTCGCCGCCCTGCTGCTCGAGCCTTCGCCGACGCGTGACCGCCTGACCTCCGACGTGCATCTGCCCACCGACGTCGAGGAGCCGATCGGTGCGCTGGAGGCCGCGCTCGCCGCGACGCTGGCCGCCGAGCCGGTCGAGGCCAGGCTCAAGGACGCGCGTCGCCAGGGCCGCTTCGATCCGAAGAACCTCGCCTCGGGCGATGTGGACGAGATCTGGCGCGTGGCATTGCACGCCGGCGTCATCAGCGAGCAGGAGTTCGCCCTCGTCGAGCGCCGCAACGCGCTGCGCGACAAGGTGATCCGCGTGGATGACTTGCCCTACGATCTCGACCTCAAGGCTGCGGTGCAGGCCATGCCCGCGCATTCGCCAGCGCAGCAGGTGAGTGCATGAATGCGACCGCAAGGCAGTCCGAAGGGAAGCGCTCGCGTCCCGCGGCGAAGATGGCGGCGAGTCCGGCGCCCAAGCCGATCTACATCGTCGATGGCGTGCGCACGCCCTTCCTGAAGGCGAAGAACGCACCCGGCCCCTTCACCGCTTCCGACCTCGCCACCGCCGCGGGCAGCGCCCTGCTGATGCGCCAGCCCTTCGCACCCGACCAGCTCGACGAGGTCATCCTCGGCTGCGCCAGCCCCTCGCCCGACGAGGTGAACATCGGCCGCGTGGTGGCGCTGCGCCTGGGCTGCGGCAACCAGGTGCCGGGCTGGACGGTGATGCGCAACTGCGCCTCGGGCATGCAGGCGATCGACTCCGCGATCGCCAACCTCCAGTGCGGCCGCAGCCAGCTGGTGCTCGCCGGCGGCGTGGATGCGCTGTCGCACGCGCCGCTGCTGTTCTCCGAGAAGATGGTGCGCTGGCTCGCCGGCTGGTACGCGGCGCGCAGCACCGGCGACAAGCTGGCGATGCTGAAGACCTTCCGCCTCGGCCATCTCGCCCCGGTGATCGGCATCATGAAGGGACTCACCGACCCGATCGTCGGCCAGCTGATGGGCCAGACCGCCGAGAACCTGGCGTGGAAGTTCGGCATCACGCGCGAAGACATGGACGCCTTCGCGGTCGAGAGCCACCGCCGCGTGTGCGCCGGGCAGGACGCTGGGCACTACGCCGACGAGATCGCCCCCTTGATCGACCGCGACGGCCAAGTCTATGCGGCCGACGACGGCGTGCGGCGCGACTCCTCAATGGCCAATCTCGCCAAGCTCAAGCCCTTCTTCGACAAGAAATACGGTCGCGTCACCCCGGGCAACAGCTCGCAGATCACCGACGGTGCGGCCTGGCTGGTGCTGGCCTCGGAAGAGGCGGTCGTGCGCCATGGCCTGAAGCCGCTCGGGCGCATCGTCGACAGCCAGTGGGCGGGCCTCGCGCCCGACCAGATGGGGCTCGGCCCGGTGCACGCCACGATGCCGATCCTGCAGCGCCATGGCCTGGCGCCCAACGACCTCGACGCCTGGGAGCTCAATGAGGCCTTCGCCGCGCAGGTCATCGCCTGCCTGCGCGCCTTCGCCGACGACGACTACTGCCGCACGCACTTCGGCGTCGATGCACCCGGCGCACCCGAGGCGTCACGGCTCAACGTGGATGGCGGCGCGGTCGCGCTCGGCCACCCGGTCGGCGCGAGCGGTGCGCGCATCGTGCTGCATCTGCTCGAAGTGCTGCGCCGAAACGGCGGCGGGCGCGGCCTGGCGACCATCTGCATCGGCGGCGGGCAGGGCGGGGCGATGCTGGTGGAGACGGTGTGATGAGCGCGAACATGCAACAAGACTGGAAGCACTGGCGCCTGCGCCGTGAGGACACCGGCCTGGCCTGGCTGGAGCTGGACAAGGCGGACAGCAGCACCAACGTGCTGTCGTCCGAGGTGATGAGCGAATTCGCGCGCGTGCTCGACGCGCTCGACGCCGCGCCGCCCAAGGCGCTGGTGATCGCCTCGGCCAAGCCGGCCGGCTTCATCGCCGGCGCCGACATCGAGGAGTTCTCGCGGCTGGATTCGGTGCTCGCCGCGCGCATGCTGGTCGAGCGCGGCTGGCTGCTGTTCAACCGCCTCGCCGCCGTGCCCTATCCGACGCTCGCGCTGATCCGCGGCCACTGCATGGGCGGCGGCCTGGAGCTCGCGCTCGCCTGCCGCCACCGCATCGTGGTCGACGAGCCGGGCACGAAGCTCGCGCTGCCCGAGGTCATGCTCGGCATCGTCCCCGGCTGGGGCGGCATGCTGCGCCTGCCCGCGCTCATCGGCCCGGCCGCCGCGCTCGACCTGATGCTGACCGGCAAGAGCGTCGATGCGAAGAAGGCGAAGCGCCTCGGCCTGGCCGACGATTGCGTGCCGGCGCGGGTGATGGAGTCCGCAGCACGCATCGTGGCGCTCGGCGGCAAGCCCGCGAGAAAGCTGTCGGCGAAGGAGCGTGCCACGCGCCGGGCCATGAACGGTCCGCTGCGCAAGAGGGTCGCCGACAAGGCGCGCGCCCAGGCTGCACGCAAGGTCAGCCGCACCAACTATCCGGCGCCGTTCGCGATCGTCGACATCTGGGAGAAATACGCAGGCAATGCGCTCGACGTGCCGGGCAGTGACCCGTCCTCGCTCGACGCCATTTTCACCTCGCCTACCGCGCGCAATCTGGTGCGCGTCTTCCACCTGCAGGAGCGCCTGAAGGCCTTCGGCAAGGACAGCGACTTCGCGCCGCGCCACATGCATGTGGTGGGCGCGGGCGTGATGGGCGGCGACATCGCCGCGGTGTGCGCGCTGCGCGGCATGACGGTGACGCTGCAGGATCAGTCGGTCGAGCGCATCGCGCCCGCGATCGCGCGTGCTGCAAAGCTGTTCGAACGCCGCCACAAGGGCGATGCTCGGCAGGTGCGCTTCACCCTCGACCGGCTGATCCCCGATCCGAAAGGCCAGGGCGTGGCGCGCGCCGACGTGATCATCGAGGCCATCTTCGAGAACCTTGAGGTCAAGCGCAGCCTGTTCGCAGACCTCGAGGCGCACGCCAGGCCCGACGCGGTGCTCGCCACCAACACCTCCAGCCTGCGCCTGGAAGACATCGCCACCGCGCTGAAGGACCCCTCGCGCCTGGTCGGCATCCACTTTTTCAACCCGGTGCCGATGCTGCCGCTGGTCGAGGTGGTGCAGGGCGAGGCGACCGACGCCGAGGTGCTGCGTCGCGCGACCGGCTTCGTGCGCCGCATCGACAAGCTGCCGTTGCCGGTGCAGAGCGCGCCCGGCTTCCTGGTCAACGCCGTGCTCGGTCCCTACATGCTCGAAGCGCTGCGCTGCGTCGAGGAAGGCGTCGCGCCCGAGACGGTGGACGCCGCGCTGGTGGCCTTCGGCATGCCGATGGGGCCGGTCGAGCTGGTCGACACCGTCGGCCTGGACATCGCCGTGGCCGCGGGCAAGGCGCTCGCCGGCGAAGGTGCGGAGCCGCCTGCGCAACTGCTGAAGCTGGTCGGTGAAGGCAAGCTCGGGCGCAAGAGCGGCGAGGGTTATTACCGCTGGGTGGATGGCAGGGCGGTCAAGGGAGCAGGCAAGGCCGCGGCGAAGGGTGGGCTGCTCGGTGGGCTGTTGTGCAGGCTGTGGGGCACGCCCGCGTCGGAGGCACCGCCGCCCATCCCCGCCGGCCTTGCCGAGCGCGTGCTCGCGTCCCTTCTGGCAGCGACCCGGCGTTGCGTGGAACTGGGGGTGGTCGCCGATGCAGATCTGGCCGATGCCGGCGTGATCTTCGGAACCGGCTTCGCGCCGCATACGGGCGGTCCGCTGAACTATTGCGAAAGCAAGGGACAACCCGGCTAGGAACTCCCCTGCGTGGAGGCGGGTGGTGCGCGCATCACAGGTGAGTCGCATGAACGGCCACGTCACTGCGAGAGATGGCGACCGCAGCGGGGAATGAAGGATGGTTTTCAGCAATCAGTCGCACCCCCCAGGGCGCCGGGGTGCAGATACCAATATCAGGTGCCAGGCACGCCACCGGGAGAAACCCGGGGCTTTTTTGATCGTAGAGAGGAGACCCGAAATGCAGAAAACCCTGATCGCCCGCGTGCTGCCCGCAGCACTGCTGGCCCTTGCAAGCGGCACCGCCTCGGCGGCTGGCTTCCAGTTGCTCGAGCAGAACGCCAGTGGCATCGGCAACGCCTACGCCGGTTCGGCAGCGGTGGCCGAAAATGCCAG